>NZ_VSWE01000027.1:0-47489 GCF_009668275.1 Herbaspirillum sp. CAH-3
ATCCAGGATGTGTACTCGCTGCGCTGCGCACCGCAGGTGTATGGCCCGGTCTTCGATGCGCTGGACTACATCGACACCATCATCGAGAAGGAAACCAACTCCGCCACCGACAATCCGCTGATCTTCAACAAGGAGGACGGCGAAGGTTTCGAAATCATTTCCGGTGGCAATTTCCACGGCCAGTACCTGGCGCAGGCGATGGACTTGCTGGCCATGGCGATCACTGATCTGGGCAGCATCTGCGAACGCCGTATCGCGCGCCTGATCGACCCGACCTTGTCGTGGGGGCTGCCGCGCAACCTGATGAGCGGCGTGCGCGGCGTCAACACCGGCTATCCGGTGGTGCAGTGTTCCATGAGTTCGCTGGTGATGGAAAATCGTACGCTGAGCATGCCAGGCAGCGTCGACAGCATCCCCTCCAAGGGCAACAGCGAGGACCATATCTCCAACTCGACCTGGTGCGCCCGCAAGGCCATGACCGTGGTGCAGAACACGCAATACATCGTCGGCGTGGAAATGCTGCTGGCGGCGCAGGCGCTGACCATGACCGAAGACTTGCTCAAGGAATTCCAGCTGGGACAGGGTACGCAGGCGGCTTATGCGGAGATCCGCCGCCAGATCCCGGCCTGTCTGGATGGCGATCGCTGGTTCCATGACGACGTGCGCGCTGCGCATGACTTCGTGGTCAGCGGTTCGGTGCGGGAGGCGGTCATCGCGGCCATCGGGACGATGGTGTGAAGGCAATGCGAGCCGTGTCATGAGAATTTGACCTCCCTGGCTCAAGTCTGACAAAAAGCTGACGTTCAAGAAGATTGAGCGGCAGCTTTTTTCGTTTTTGGGCGCGGCGAACCGGATTGCCGCGCGGCAAGGGCAGCGTATGCAATGCGAGTGCACATCAGGATCTTCCTGATGGCCTGGCGGCGCGTCCGCCGCCACACTGCGCAGTCCGGCACTCTCACACTCTATCGGGGAACAGGAATGAACATCAAGAACATCAAGATCAGCGTACGCCTGGCGGCCTGCTTCGGCATCCTGGTTGCGGTCATGTGCCTGATCACGGGGGTGGGCATGCAAAGCCTGCACAGCATCAGCAACGCTTCGCGCGTCGTGGTCGAGGACCGCTACGTGAAGATCGCGCTGGTGATGGAGATCCGCGAGAACGTCAATTCGGCCGCGCGCAACCTGCGCAACGCCTTGCTGGGACGCAATGTCGACGAGGCCAAGCGCTATCTCGACCGTGCTGCGGCCAACAGCGCCAAGACCACCGAGGCCCTGAACCAGATCGAGAAACTGGTCAGCACGCCGCGCGGCAAGGAATTGTTCAAGGCCATTCAGGATGCGCGTGCCGCCTACAACACGCCGCGTGACAAACTGCGTGAACTGATCAGCCAGCAAAAGAAAGAAGAGGCCAGCGAGGTACTCTTCAATGAGGTCATTCCCAAGCAGGATCGCTACTTCGAAGTCCTCAGCAACTTCGCTGCCTTCCAGAAGACGCTGATGGATGAAAGCGTGGTCGAAGGCCAGCAGACCAGCGATTCGGCCATCGCCCTGATGCTGGAACTGTCGGCCGTGGCCATCCTGTTGTGCGTGCTGGCGGCCTGGTGGGTCACCCGTTCCATCACGCGGCCACTCAATGAAGCGGTGGACGTGGCCAGCGCCGTGGCGCAAGGCGACCTGACGATACAGATCGGCGAGACCACCCGGGATGAAACCGGCAAGCTGCTGGCGTCGCTCAAGGCCATGAACCAGAACCTGCACCGCATCGTCAGCGAGGTACGCACCGGCAGCGACACCATCAATACGGCTTCCTCCGAAATCGCCAGCGGCAACCTGGACTTGTCTTCCCGCACCGAAGAACAGGCCGGCGCGCTCGAAGAGACCGCCTCGGCCATGGAAGAACTGACCTCCACCGTCAAGCAGAATGCCGACAACGCGCGCCAGGCCAACAGCCTCGCCGCCACCGCCTCCGAGGTGGCAGTACAGGGCGGCAGCGTGGTGGGGCAGGTGGTGCAGACCATGGGCGAGATCAACGAAGCCTCGCGCAAGATCGTCGACATCATCAGCGTCATTGATGGCATCGCCTTCCAGACCAATATCCTGGCCCTGAACGCCGCCGTGGAAGCGGCGCGTGCCGGCGAACAGGGGCGCGGCTTTGCGGTGGTGGCCTCGGAAGTCCGTACCCTGGCCCAGCGCAGTGCCTCCGCCGCCAAGGAGATCAAGGCCCTGATCGATGATTCGGTCAGTCGCGTGGACAACGGCAGCCGTCTGGTGGAGCAGGCCGGCGCCACCATGAGCGAAGTGGTGGCCAGCGTGCGCCGCGTCACCGACGTGGTGGCCGAGATCTCGGCCGCCAGCCACGAACAGAGCGACGGCATCGAACAGATCAATCACGCCATCGTGCAGATGGACGAAGTGACCCAGCAAAATGCCGCACTGGTAGAACAGGCCGCCGCCGCTGCCCAGTCCTTGCAGGAACAGTCGGGCCGGTTGGTGGAAACGGTGAGCATCTTCAAGCTCAGCAGCCATGAAACGCCGCGTGCGCAGCCCGCACGCAAGCCCGCGCCACCCAAGCCGGCCAGCAAGCCGACGGCTGCCGCGCCTGCTGCGCCGGCTACACCGGCCAAAGCGGCTGTGGCAGCACCTGCACCGGCACCCAAGGCCCTGCCTGCGAAACCGGCCGCGTCAGCCGGCGCCAAGGGCGGCGGCAAGGCGCCGCCAGCCGATGAAGGGGATTGGGAACAATTCTGAACTAAGTCTTGCGCACTCAGGTGCGCAGTTCCACCACGCCCCGAAAGGCGATACGCACCACCAGCCCGCTGCCTTGCAGCGGTGCATCCAGCGTGACGGTGGCCCTGTGCATGGCGGCGATCTCGCGCACGATCGCCAGCCCCAGGCCGGTCCCCCCCGGATTGACGTGCTGGGTGGCACCGGCCCGGTAGAAGGGTTCGAACACTTTTTCGCGCTCGGCCTCGGCAATGCCGGGGCCGTTGTCTTCCACCTCCAGCAGGGCGCCGGTCGGTTCGCCCGGACGGCTCACGGCGCGCACGCGCAAGGTGACCTGGCCGCCCACAGGCGTATAGCGGATCGCATTGTCGAGCAGGTTCACCATCAGTTCATGCAGCAGCAGGGCATTGGCCTCGATACCGATGTCCCCCTCTTCCTCGAAGGCCAGGCCGATGCGGCGCGACACCGCCTGCTGCGACAGCTCCAGCGCGACCTGCCGCGCCGCATCGGTGAGCGAGACACGCATGGTGCCGCCCTCGGCCGCGCCATGTTCGGCACGCGCCAGCGTCAGCAGGCGATTGGCCAGGTGCACCGCCGAATCGGTGGTGCGTGCCATGCCCTCCACCAGCTCGCGCAGCTCGGCCGGATCGAGCCGCGTGCGCCGCAGTTCGCGCAGGGTCAGTTCGGATTGCGTCTTCAAGACCGTCAGCGGCGTGCGCAACTGGTGCGAGGCATCGGCGATGAAGCGCCGCTGCGCGCTGATGAGGGCTTGCAGCCGGCCCATGTAGCCATTCATGGCCTGCACCAGCGGGCGCATTTCCTTGTGCACCAGCGCCGGGTCGAAACCGGACAGGTCGGTCGGTGCACGCGACTCCACCTCGCCCTTGAGCTGCATGACCGGACGCAGCACGAAGCGCACCGCAAACCACACCAGCAGCGCCGCTACCGTGACCAGCGTGCCCTGGCGCCAGAGGGTATCGAAGAGGATCTTGCGCGTCATGCCGTTGCGGCCCTCCATGGTCTCGCCGACCTGGATCAGGGCGATGCCGCGCATGCTGTCGTCATACACCGGCTGCAGCAGCGCGGCGATGCGGATGGGCTGGTTGTGATAGTCGGCCTGGTAGAAGCGCACCAGCGCCGGATAGACTTCCGAGCGCTTGACGTTGGCCGGCACCGGCGGCAGGTCTTCATAGCCCGAGACCAGCTCGCCCTTGAGGCCGGTGACCTTGTAGTAGATGCGGCCCAGGGTATCGGTCTCGAAGCTGTCCAGCGCCACGTAGGGGACGTCGGCCGTGACATGGCCATCGACGATGGAGACCCGTTCGGCCAGCGCGCGGGTGGAGGCCAGCAGCGAGCGGTCATAGGCCAGGTCGGCCACTTCCAGGGCGTTGTAGTAGACCGAGACCGCATCCAGCGCCACCAGCAATGTCAGCGGGATCAGCAGCCAGCGCACCAGCTGGCTGCGCAGGTTGCCCAGTCGACGGGTGGCCTGCGCCATCACGCCGCCTGCAGCAGGTAGCCCAGGCCGCGCAGGGTGGTGATGCCCACGCGCCCGGCGCCCTCATGTTCGAGCTTCTTGCGCAGGCGGTGGATGTAGATCTCGATGGCGTCCACGCTGGCATTGTCGTCCAGCGAAAAGACCTGCTGGAACAGCTTGTCCTTGGGCACGGTATGGCCCTGGCGCATGATGAGCGCTTCCAGCACCGCGTGTTCGCGCGGGGTCAGCGCCAGCAGTTCGCCGTGATAGGTGAAGGTGCGCGAGACCGTATCGAAGCACAGCGCACCGCAGGCCACGGTGACCGCTTCCTGGCTCTGCGAGCGGCGCAGCAGGGCTTTGACGCGCGCTTCCAGTTCTTCCAGTTCGAAGGGTTTGGCCAGGTAGTCGTCGGCGCCCATGTTGAGGCCACTGACGCGATCGGCCAGGCCGCCGCGTGCGGTCAGGATCAGCACCGGCGTGCGGCTGCCGCGAGCGCGCATGCGTTTCAAGACTTCCAGGCCATCCATGCGCGGCAGGGTCAGGTCCAGGATCACCAGGGCGTATTCTTGTGTGAGCAGCAGGCTGTCGGCGTCGGCGCCGTTGTGCGCGCACTCCACCGTCAGGTGGGCGTCGCGCAGGGCCTTGGCCAGCCAGCGGGAAAGTTCGATATGGTCTTCGACCAGCAGGATGCGCATGATGCGGCCCTTTTACTTTTTTAAACCTTTTGGGTTGCGGTACGGCTTGTCTCCAGCGCGGATGCTAACAGATGCGCCGCCGCCTTTGAAACGTCCGCCTCCGGCCATTGTGGAAACTGCGTAGCATCGATCCCACACTGACAGCTTCGCTGAAAGCCGGCTGAAAGGCTTTTCTTGTACGATGCGCCCATATCAAAAAATCCAAGCAGGAGACACATCATGATCGCCCCCTGGTCCGGCCGTTCCGGATCCGTTCTTCCCGCATTCGTTTCCCGCTGCTGCTGACCGCCATGAAGGCGGACCGCTCGCATCGTTGGCAGCGCTGGTATCGCTTCCTGGCCGCTTGTGTGCTGGCCTGTGCGATGCCGTGCGCGCTGGCGACCGAGTGCATCGTCCCGGCCAAGCCGGGCGGCGGCATGGACGCCTCGTGCAAGCTGTTGCGCCGGGCCATGCAGGAAGAGGGCAGCAAGGAGGCCTTCAAGCTGGCTTACCTGCCCGGTGGCATCGGTGCCGTGGCCTGGAGTTCGGTGGTCTCGCAGCGGCGCGGCGGCCCCGATACGCTGGTGGCTTTTTCGGGGGGCTCGCTGTTGAGCCTGGCACAGGGAAAATATGGCCGCGCTGATGTGGGGGATGTGCGCTGGGTAGCCGGCATCGGCATCGACCACGGCATGATCGCCGTGCGCAGCGATGCCCCCTGGCGCAACCTGAAGCAGTTGCTGGAGACGATCCGCAAGGATCCCGCGGCGGTCACCGTGGGCTTGTCCGGGACCGTGGGCAGCCAGGACTGGCTGAAGATGGCGCTGCTGGCACAGCAAGCCGGGTTCACGCCGAAGCAGTTCCGCTTTGTCGCGCTCGAAGGTGGCGGCGATTCGTTTGCCGCCCTGCAGGCCGGACACGTGCAGGTGATTTCGGGTGATACCTCGGAGGCCGCCTACTTCATCGCCGAGGGCAAGGTGAGGATTTTGGCGGTGCTGTCCGAGCAACGCCTGCCGGGACCGCTGCAGGCCATACCGACGGCACGCGAGCAGGGCTATGACGTGGTCTGGCCCATCATCCGCGGTTTCTACATGAGCCCGCATGCGCCGGAGGCGGATTACCAGCGCTGGGTCCGGTATTTCGATCGCGCATTGGCCGATCCCGCCTTTGATCGCCAGCGCAGCATCGGTGGCTTGCAACCCTTTGCCATGACCGGCAAGCCGCTCTCGGATTACATCGCGCAGACCGTTGCGCGCTATCGCAGGCAGTCCCAGGAGTTGGGCCTGGTGCGCTGACCAGCCAGGTTGCACACGCCGTCAGGCGTGCCCTGCAGCCGGGCCGGCGCAAGGTCCGTTTCATCATCAAGGAGAATCCATGTTGCACAAACGTCGCCTGAGCATTGCGCTCGGCCTGGCCCTCGCTTTGCCCGTCACTTTCAGCGGTGTGGCCCATGCCGACACCCCGGCCGGCTATCCTGCCGATTACGCCAAGATCATCGACGGCGCCAAGAAGGAAGGCAAGGTCGTGATCTACAGCACCACCGATTCCAAGGCCGCCGAAGCGCTGATCAAGGATTTCGGCGCGCTCTATCCGGGCGTGAAGGTCGAGTACAACGACATGAACTCCACCGAAGCCTACAACCGCTTCATCTCCGAAGCCGCCGCCGGTGGCGCCACGGCTGACGTGATGTGGTCCTCCTCCATGGACCTGCAGGTCAAGCTGGCCTCCGAAGGCTATGCCGTGGCCTACAAGTCGCCGGAAGCCGCGGCCGTGCCGGCCTGGGCCAACTGGAAGGACACCGCCTACGGCACCACCTTCGAGCCCGCCGCCATCGTCTACAACAAGCGCCTGGTGACCGAAGCCGAAGTGCCGACCACCCACGAGGAGTTCACCAAGCTCTTGGTCAGCAAGCAGGACAAGTTCAAGAACAAGGTCACCACCTACGACATCGAGAAGTCCGGCGTCGGTTTCAGCCTGATGACCTATGACCTGAAGCACAACCCGCAATTCTGGGACTTCGCCAAGGCCATGGGTGGCGTCGCTGCACGCGTGCAGTCCTCGACCGGCACCATGCTCGAGCGCATCTCCTCGGGGGAAAACCTGATCGGCTACAACATCCTCGGCCCCTACGCCCTGGTGCGCGCCAAGAAGGACCCGTCCATCGGCGTGGCCTTCACCAAGGACTACAACCTGGTGCTCTCGCGCGTGATCTTCATCAACAAGGCCGGCAAGAACCTCAATGCCGCCAAGCTGTGGGTGGACTACATCCTCTCCAAGCGCGGCCAGACCATCATCGCCAATGATGCGCAGCTCTTCGCCATTCGTGGCGACGTCACCGGTGCCACCACCTCGGCCGAACTGACCAAGCAACTGGGCGCGTCCCTGAAGCCCATGCCGGTGTCCACCGAACTGCTGGACTACCTGGACCAGAAGAAGCGCCTGGACTTCCTGAAGCAGTGGAAGGAAGCCACCAAGAAGTAAATCATTTCCGTGGCGGACCGGTGCCTGCCGTACCTGGTCCGCCTCCGGATGAGCGCTCATCACCCGATCCATCGCTGTTGCGCAGTGCAGCTCCGGCTGCCTGCACGGGCGGCGCGCTGCAGTCATGCTGCCGCCGTCCTGACTGTCCTGATCCATCTGCCCACTCATGAGGCGCACCATGCAAACCACCACAACGCTGCCGCGCAGCGAGCAAGCCCTGCCGGCCCGCCGTTTCCGGCTGAACTGGCCGCGCGGCCTGGTCGTGACGCTGGCAGCCCTGGCCATCTTCGTGCCGCTGCTGCTGATCTTCTATCAAAGCTTCCTGTCGGCGCCGTTCTTCGCGCCGGTCAAGACGCTGACCTTGGATTCCTATCGTTTCATCTTCGATGACCCGGACTTCCGCCAGGCCTTCGTCAATGGCCTGACGCTGGCCACCGGCCTGGCCCTGATCGCCGTGCCGCTGGGCGGCATGCTGGCCTTCCTGATGGTGCGCACCGACCTGCCGGGCCGCAGCTTCATCGCCCCCGCACTGATGGTGCCCATCTTCGTCTCGCCCATGGTGATCGGCTTCGGCTACGTGGTCTCGATGGGGCCGGTCGGCTTCTACACGGTGTGGGTCAAGAACCTGCTGTCGGTGTTCGGCTTCGAGGGCGACCCGTGGAACATCTATTCCTTCACCAGCATCGTCATCATCGCCGGCCTGACCCACGTGCCGCACGTCTACCTGTATGCCTCGGCCGCCCTGCGCAGCCTGGGTTCGGATGTGGAAGAGGCGGCCCGCGTGGCCGGCGCCTCGCCGCTGCAGGTGGCCCTCAACGTCTCGCTGCCGATGATCACCCC
This sequence comes from Herbaspirillum sp. CAH-3, assembly GCF_009668275.1. Classification (NCBI taxonomy): domain Bacteria; kingdom Pseudomonadati; phylum Pseudomonadota; class Betaproteobacteria; order Burkholderiales; family Oxalobacteraceae; genus Herbaspirillum; species Herbaspirillum sp. CAH-3. The sequence goes on from NZ_VSWE01000027.1 coordinate 8,194, forward strand.
GGCGCTGGCCTACTCCGGCGTGCTGGTGTTCTTCCTCGGCTTTGAAGTGTTCGGCCTGGTGCTGGTGCTGGGTGATCCGGAAGGCCACCTGGTGCTGCCGACCTATCTCTACAAGCTCACCAACAAGCTGGGTACGCCGTCGTATCACCTGATGGCAGCGGTGGCCGTGTGCCTGGTGGCGGTGACCATGCCGCTGGTGATGCTGCAGCGCTGGCTGCTGCGTTCGGCCAACAAGTTCGTCGCCATCAAGGGCAAGGGCGCGCGCCAGAAGGCGCTGCCGCTGGGCAAGTGGCGCTGGGTGGCCTTCACCCTCATCGCCGGCTGGCTGCTCTTCACGGTCATCATCCCGCTCTCGGGCATCGGCCTGCGCACCTTCGTCTCGCATTGGGGTGATGGCGTGAGCCTGCTGGACGTGCTGACCTTCGACAACCTGTTGAACGTCTGGGACCAGCCCTCGCTGGTGCGCGGCATCATCAACACGGTGCTGATCGGCGTGATCGGCGGCGCCCTGGCCGTGGCCTGCTACACCGCCATCGCCCTGGCCATGCACCGCAAGCAGGATGGCGTGACGCGCTTCCTCGACTACAGCGTGCTGGTGCCGCGTGCGGTGCCGGGCCTGCTGGCCGGCCTGTCCTTCCTGTGGGTGTTCCTGTTCGTGCCCTCGCTGCTGGACTCGGCCCTGAAGGGCATCGACAACCCCCTCGCCCTGTGGCTGGTCGACAGCTTCATCCCCGCCCTGCGCGGCCTGCGCTCGACCATCTTCTCGGTCTGGCTGGCGTACTCGGTGGTGTGGATGGCCTACGGCCTGCGCCTGATCAATACCGCCCTGCTGCAGGTCGGCCCGGAACTGGAAGAAGCCGCCCGCGCGGTCGGCGCCTCGCGTTCCCGCGTCACCCGCGACGTCACCATTCCGCTGGTGCGCTACGGCCTGGTGGGCGCCTGGCTGATGGTGTTCCTGATCTTCGAGCGCGAGTACTCCACCGGCGTCTACCTGCTCTCGCCCGGTACCGAGGTGATCGGCTCGATGATCGTCTCCATGTGGGCCGCCGGCGCGGTGGAACTGGTGGCCGCGCTGTCCTTCATCAACATCACGCTGGTGGCCGTGGGCCTGGGCATTGCGCTGCGCTTCGGCGTCAAGCTGCACGACTGACCTGCACCGCAAGCACGGCCGGCACAGGGGTGCCGGCCTCCCGATACAGCAAGAGCATCCTGAGGAATCATCATGACTGAACTTTCCGTCAACGACCTGCACCTGGACTATGGTACCGGCGCATCTGCCAATCCCATCCTGAAGGGTGTTTCCATGCAACTGCAGCGCGGTGAAGTGGTGGCGCTGCTGGGCCCCTCCGGCAGCGGCAAGACCACGCTGCTGCGCGCGGTCGCCGGGCTGGAGTCACCCAAGGCCGGCACCATCGACATCGGCAGCCGCCGCGTTTTCGATGGCGCGCGCAACTTCGAGATGCCGGCCGAAGAACGCAACCTGGGCCTGGTGTTCCAGTCCTATGCGCTGTGGCCGCACAAGACCGTGGCCGACAACGTTGCCTATGGCCTCAAGCTGCGCAAGACGCCCTCGGCCGAGATCGCCAAGCGCGTCAAGGAAGTGCTGTCGCAGCTGGGCCTGGGCCACCTGGGCGAGCGTTATCCGCACCAATTGTCCGGTGGCCAGCAACAGCGCGTGGCCATCGCCCGTGCGCTGGTCTACAACCCGCAGGTGATCCTGCTGGACGAACCGCTCTCCAACCTCGACGCCAAGCTGCGCGAGGAAGCCCGGGCCTTCCTGCGCGAACTGATCGTGCGCCTGGGCCTGTCTGCACTGATGGTGACCCACGACCAGGGCGAGGCCATGGCCATCTCAGACCGCATCCTGCTGCTCAACAATGGCCGCATCGAACAGCAGGGCACGCCGCAGAGCATGTACCAGACCCCCAATACCCTCTTTACCGCCGAATTCATGGGCAGCAACAACAAGCTGGCCGCCGAGGTGGTCAGCCGCGAGGGCGAGCGCGTGACCGTCAAGCTCGATGGCGGCACGGCCGTGGCGACCCTGCGCGGACGCGAGGACGCCAAGCCCGGCGAGCAGCTGACCGGCATCATCCGGGTCGAGCAGGTACGCATCTCCGGCGAGCAGACCGGCAATGCGATCCGCCTGCCGCTGTCGACCTGCATGTACCTGGGCGACCGCTGGGAATGCCTGTTCAAGGTCGAGGGCGGACCGGCCGGTTCGGTGGGCCTGCGCGCTTACGCACCGCAGCGCCTGGACCAGGGCGAATACTGGCTGTCGCTGCCGGAACAGGCCTTGTGGGCATTCTGAAAAACTAAGTGAGCCGAACGGGAGATCTAAGTTTCCCGTTTGCAAAAACTTAGTTTTTTGACGGTTCATCACATCGATGAAAACCAGCGGGGAGGGCCATCCGTCCTCATCCCGCTCACCCGGGAAAAATCATCACGATACCGGGTGGATGACCAGAAGACGTCGTACGGCACGGCCGTGCCGACGCCATCCAACGCTTTCCATCAAGGAGACCTCAGTGCAAAGAAATCATCTCGCTGCCAGCATCCTGGCCGCTTTCGCCGCGTGCGCCACGACCTCGGTCCAGGCGCAAACCTCCGTCACCATCTATGGCCTGATCGATTCGGGCGTGGAATACGTCACCAACGCCAATGCCGCCCGCAACAGCCTGGTGCGCCTGAGCTCGGGCACGATGAACACCTCGCGCATCGGCTTTCGCGGCACCGAAGACCTGGGCGGCGGCCTGAAGGCCATATTCCAGCTGGAGAATGGCTTCAAGCTGGATAACGGCGCCCTCGACGGCGATGCCAACCAGCTCTTCAACCGCCAGTCCAACGTCGGCCTGGAAGGCGGCTTCGGTCGCGTGGTGGCGGGCCGCTCCTTCTCCACCACCTATGACTTCATCCTGCCCTTCGACCCGATGGGCTACTCGGCCAGCTACTCCTGGGTGACCTCGGCCGGTGCCACCGGTGGCCGCAAGGATGGCATGCCCACCGGCGTGTCCAACCTGGTCAAGTACCAGGGCGAATTCGCCGGCGTGAAGGTCGGTGCCATGTATGGCTTCGGCGAAGTGGCCGGCGAGACCCGCAACGGCGCCAAGTACGGCGTCGGCCTGGGCTGGGGTTCGGGCCCGTTCAGCGTGGCGGCCACCTATGACCGCAACAACAGCGTGACCACCGCCAACGCGCCCTATGACCGCGCCACCAGCGCCCACCTGGCTGCGGGCTACCAGCTCTCGGATGCCTGGAAGTTCAACCTCGGCTATCGCTACTACAAGAAGGCCCTGGCCACCGGTGCGGCTGACCAGCGCAGCGATTTCTACTGGGGTGGCGTGACCTGGAAGTTCACGCCGGCCATGAGCGTGATCGGTGCGATCTACTACCAGAACATCAAGAACGTGGCCAACGATGCCGATCCCATCATGTACTCGCTGCGCCTGAAGTACGCCATGTCCAAGCGCACCGACCTGTACCTGAGCACGGCCTATGCCAAGGCCAAGAACAACCAGCTGGTCGGCCTCTCGCGTGATGACGTGGGCTTTGGCACCAGCCAGTTCGGCATGACCCTGGGCATGCAGCACCGCTTCTGATGTCCGTGTAGTCCCCTGGCCCGGCACACGTGGTTGGTGTGCGGGCCATGATAGTCTTGAGCCGTCATTGACCGGCGCACCCTTGCTTTGGCAGGGTGCGCCGTTTTTTTCATTGGGGTTTCGGCAGCGGTATCGATGGCAGCATCAGGCGATCGAGCAAGCCTGCGGCGCAGCTGGCGCGCGTGCAGTCGTTGAGGCTGGCGACCAGGTGTGCGGCCACCAGCACCAGGAAGATGGTGCTCACGGCGATCCTGCCCCAGGGGATGCGGCGCGGTTGATCCTGCCTTTCTTCGCTTTGCAGCAGCAGCAGGGTGGCCGGATATTCGGCGCTCTTGACGCCCAGCAGGGCCGCGATGGTCAGGATCGCCGCCAGTGCAAACAGGGCTGACCAGGTATGCAGGTGCATGCCCTGCAACAGCGGCCCCGTGGGCGACTGGCCGGCCAGGGCTTCCAGCGAGATCTGGCGCAGGGCCAGCAGCCCGGTCAGCAGCGCCCCGACCAGTGCCACGCCATAGTGCGCGCTCTTGATGCCGAAGCGCAGGTTGCGCATGAAGCCGATGCCGGTCAGGATGACCCCGGTACATTGCAGCTGGCGTAGCGGGTTGGGCGGCAGCGGCAGCACCACCTGGAGGTACAGCAGCAGGCCCAGGCAGCCGCTGATGGCCAGCAGGCACAGGCAATTGAGGAAAAGCCCGCCGGGCAGGACGGGTTCACGCGGGGTGAAGACGACGGAACGGTCCATGACACGCTGCCATCACAGGAGGAAACCCAGGGAGCCCTGGGGTGTCTGGCTGAACCACCACAAGGTGACGATGGTGCATGCCAACCATAGCTTGTTGCTTATTGATTTCCAGCCGAGCGCAATCCCGAGAACGGTCAGGAAGGCCAGCAGTAGCGGAAGATAGAGAAACATGAGGTGACCCGGAGTTGATCCCGATTCATATCCGGGAATTTGTTTATGTGCTTTGATGCCAATCGTAGCCGAATGCCCGCGCAAATCTCGCGCTAAAACCTCGAATAAAATCGAGATTTACCAAGAATATTCAAAACCGACCCGGCTTCATTGGAGCCCATCAACAGAGGAGACACAGATGCAAGTATCAGCAAGCGGCAGCCAGCCCGGCCAACAGGAGGTGCGCCGGGTGGCGGTGGTGGGCACCGGCGTGATCGGTGCCAGTTGGGCCGCCTATTTCCTGGCGCGGGGGCTGGAGGTCTCGGCCACCGACCCGATGCCGGACGCGCAAGCCAAGCTGCGTGCCGCCGTGGCGCGCCACTGGCCCAGCCTGGAGCTGCTGGGACTGGCGCCGGGCGCCTCCCCCGAGCGCCTGCGCTTCTCTGACTCGCTGGAGGAGGCGCTCGACGGTGCGGACTTCGTGCAGGAGAACGGCCCCGAGCGGGAAGACCTCAAGATCGACCTGTTCCGGCGCATGGACGCAGCCCTGCCGGCCCACGTGGTGCTGGCGTCCAGTTCATCCGGGCTGCTGATGAGCAAGGTGCAGGCCGCCTGCCGCCATCCCGGCCGGGTGGTGCTGGGCCATCCCTTCAATCCACCGCACCTGATCCCGCTGGTGGAAGTGATCGGCGGTGTACAAACCTCGCCGGAGGCAGTGCAGGCCGCGCTGGACTTCTACTCCGCCATCGGCAAGAAGGCCATCCACGTGCGCAAGGAGGTCAAGGGACACATCGCCAACCGCCTCCAGGCGGCGCTGTGGCGCGAGGCCTTCCACCTGGTCGAACAGGGCGTGGCCAGCACCGAGGACATCGATACGGCCATCGCCTACGGCCCCGGCCTGCGCTGGGCCTTGATGGGCCCCTATCTCAACCTGCACATGTCGGGCGGGGAGGGCGGCATCGGCCACATGCTGGATCACCTGGGGCCACCGATCGAAAGCTGGTGGGCCGACCTGGGGACGCCGTCCATCTCCGATGCGCTCAAGGCGCAGATTCGTTCGGGGGTGCAGGAGCAGATGAGCGGGAAGACATCTGCCGACATCGCAGCCGAGCGTGACCAGTTGCTGGTGCAGTTGCTGGCGGCCAAGGGCAAGACCAGGTTCATTCCATGAAAACTAAGTTTTTGGAATTTGTTCTCTAAGGCAGCTCTCCAAAAAAACTTAGAAAAATGAAAGGCTGTCCTTTGCAGGAAAATCAGCATTCGGACTGGGTAGCGCCTTCGCGCCGACCCTGGCAGGCCTCCCCAGTCCGAACGATTTTCCGGCCTGTCTGTATGGCTTGCGGCCTCATTTGCGCTTGCGCCGGCTCGGCGCCATGTCGCGCATGAGGGCAATGAAGCGTTGCGCTCCCAGTCCCAGGGGCCGGTCCTTGTTCCACACTACATCCACCCACATGCGCTGCTGGTTGCTGATGTTGTCGAAGTCGATGACCACCAGCGTGCCGGCTTCGATCTGCGCCTGTACCAGGCTGTGCGGCAGGTAGGCCCAGCCCAGTCCCTCGCGCACCAGCGACAGCGTGGCCAGGTGGTTGTCGGTGCGCCAGAGGTGGCGCGCCAGGAAGAAGCGCGGGTCCGAGATGCTGGCATCGCGGCTGGCCACGGCGATCTGGCGGATGTCGTACAGGTCCTCATAGCGCAGCTTGCGCTTCTTGCGCAGCCGCGCCGGATGGTCGGGCGCGATCACCGCCACCATCATCTCGCTGCTGAATTCCTGGAAGGCCTCGCGGTCATTGCCGGCGTGGCGCTCGAAGACCAGCGCCAGCTGCGCCGTATCGTCATAGAGCATGCGCATGGCGTCGGCCTGGGGCGAGGACAATACCTCCACCTCCAGCGAGGGGAACTCCTGGGCCAGCACCGCCAGCGGCTTGGCCCAGGGTACCGATAGCAGTTCCGGCGCCACCGCCAGCGTGAGCTTGCGTTCCAGCCCCTGGTGCATGGCCAGGGCATGGGCGTCGAGCTGGCGCAGGGTGCTGGCCAGCAGGCGCGCGTCCGGCTCCAGCGCGCGCGCCAGCTCGGTGGGGCGGGCGTCGCGTGCGGTGCGGTCGAACAGCACCAGGTCGAGTTCGGCTTCCAGCTGGCTGATGGTCATGCTGACCGAAGAGGGCACACGGCCCAGCTGGCGCGCAGCCGCAGAGAATGAACCGCTGTCGAGCACGGCCAGGAACACCCGGACGTTGTCACTTGAGAAAGCCATTGCCGTTCCTTATGCAATGCGGTCGGTTGACCTGTCAGTAAAACTGAAAGAAGCCGACTTCATTCATCAAAAACTTCATCATAGAATGCTTTCCATCGCGCGGCCAGCACTGGCCCGTCGCAGTCTTCAGGAGCACATCATGCAAGGATTCAAACGCAAGCTGGTCTATGCCTGCCTCTTCGAGGGGCTGGCCATCATTTTCACCACCGTCGGGCTGAGCGTCTTCGCGGGGCACGACAGTGGCCATGCGTCGGCGGCCGCCGTGGCCTCGTCGACCATTGCCTTCGTGTGGAATTTCATCTTCAACGGTCTCTTCGAACGCTGGGAAGCGCGCCAGCCGCGCCGTGGCCGCAATTTCGCACGCCGTGCCGCCCACGCCCTGGGCTTCGAGGGTGGCCTGGTCGTGATGCTGGTGCCGCTGTTCGCCTGGTGGCTGGGCATCAGCCTGTGGGAGGCGCTGGTGCTGGACTTCGGGCTGATCGTCTTCTTCATGATCTATACGTACCTGTTCAACCTCGGCTTTGATCGCATCTTCGGCCTGCCCAGCTCGGCCATGCCGGTCAGCAGCCAGGCGGCCCAGGCGCGCTGACACCGCGATGTCCGTGGCCGATCCCCTGATTCGTCGCCTGCAGCAGCTCATTGCCGCTGACGCGCATCGTCTGCACCTGCTGCGGGCCGTGCGCAGCCTGGCATTGCCGGATGCCTGGATCGGTGCGGGTTTCGTGCGCAATGCGGTGTGGGATGCCTTGCATGGGCGACCGGCCCAAGTACCGCACAGTGACATCGACGTGATCTGGTTCGACCCCCTGCACAGTTCACCAGAGCATGACGCCCAACAAGAGGCACGGTTGGCTGCGCTCTGTCCCGGTCCGCAATGGTCGGTGCGCAACCAGGCGCGCATGCATCTGCGCAATGGCGATGCGCCCTACGCCAATGCCATCGACGCACTGCGCTACTGGCCCGAGACGGCCACGGCCGTTGCGGTGCGGCTCACGGAGCAGGGCGGCATCGAGGTGGCCGCTCCGCTGGGCTTGCAGGACCTGTGGCAGGGGCTGTTGCGGCCGGCCGGTGCTTTCGCCCATCGCAAAAAGGCACAGTTTGCCGCCCGCGTCGGGGAGCGTGGCTGGCTGCAACGCTGGCCACAACTTGTTCCCGTCGATGATGAGGATGCTATAGAATAGTTCGCTACTCAACCCAGCGGACGATCATGCCATGTACATTCCCGCGCATTTCGCCGATCAGGATATTGCCAGCCTGCATCAGTTGATCACTGAACATCCCTTCGGTGTGCTGGTCTCGCACACGGCCGGCGGGCTCGATGCCAACCACCTTCCCTGCCATCTCGATCCCGCCCGGGGTGCGCTGGGCACGCTGCACCTGCACGTGGCGCGCGCCAATCCGCTGTGGCGCGAGCTGGCCGATGGCGATTCAGTGCTGGTGGTGTTTTCGGCGGGCGACGCCTACGTCTCGCCGAGCTGGTATCCCAGCAAGCACGAGGCGCATCGCCAGGTGCCGACCTGGAACTACAGCGTGGCGCATGCCCATGGCCGCGTCACCATCCACGATGACGAGCGCTACCTGCGCGGCGTGGTGGCGCGCCTGACCCGCACCCACGAGGCCGACGAGGCCAAGCCATGGAAGATGTCCGACGCCCCGGCCGATTTCACCGACACCCTGCTCAAGGCCATCGTCGGCATCGAGATCGAGATCACGCGCCTGGAGGGCAAGCGCAAGCTGAGCCAGAACAAGGAGGTGCGCGATATCGAAGGCGCCGGCCGGACCCTGGTCGAGCGCGGCCATGAAGAGATCGGCCAGGCCATGCTGGCCGAGGCTGCCCGCAAGCAATCATGAGCCCGGACAACGAGGGTGCGCTGTTCCTGCCCGCAAGGATGCGCGGCTGTGTACAATCCGGCCAGAGGGCTGCCGCACACCCTTTCCGGACTTGCCGATTTGATCGAGGTCACCCATGAATGCCGTGTCCGCTCCCGCCATGCTTGCCGTGCGCAGTGATTCGCTGGGCTGCTCGGCCACCACGCTCAAGCAGAGCCAGGAACTGCAGGGCAGCCAGTTCAGCTTCTATCGCAAGCGGGTCGAGAGCCGCGAGGTCTCGCAAGTCTATACACCGGCCTCTGACCGGGGCTTCCTGGTGGGCATCTCGATGGCCCAGCATCATCGCCGCAGCATCTTCCGCGGGCGCCAGGGCGCGCAGTTCGATTTCGGACGCGGCGCCGTCTATACCCGCGATTTTTCCGAAGACTACCGCGCCGACCTGCAAGGGCCCTTCGATTTCCTGCTGGTGGAACTGCCACTGTCGTGGTTTGCCACGGTCAACGATGACCTGCGCGTCCGCAAGGTCAGCGGCCTTGCCACGGTCACCGGCCAGGATGATCCGGTGCTGGCGCATCTGGCGGCCGCCCTGGCCCCGGCACTGGCGCTGCCGGATACCGACAGCCAGCTCTTCGTCGACCAGCTCGGCCTGGCCATGGGCACCCACCTGCTCAAACGCTATGGCGGTGCCGGCCTGCCATCGCCGGTCAATGTGCGCCTGTCGCGCGTGCATGAGGAGCGCGCCAAGCAGATGCTGTTGCTGAAGGGCCAGGACCAGCTGTCCCTCCCGGAAATCGCCCGTGAATGCAATATGTCGGCCAGTTATTTCCTGCGGGCATTCAAGGCCACGACCGGCCACACCCCCCACCAGTGGCTCATGACCCAGCGCGTGGAGATGGCACGCGAATACCTGCGCCATACCACGCTGTCGCTGGCCGAGATTGCCGTAGCCTGCAATTTCTACGACCAGAGTCACTTCAGCCGCGTGTTCTCCCAGATCGTGGGCAGTACGCCGGGTGCCTGGCGCCGCCGGCTGCGCTGACCGGCGGCTTCAGGGCACGCGCGGCAGGTCGAAGCTGAACACGCTGCCCTGCGGCACGGCGGCGGCCACACGCAATCTTCCACGATGGGTCTCGATGATGGAGCGGCAGATCGCCAGGCCCATGCCCATGCCGTTTTCCTTGGTGGTGTAGAAGGCGTCGAAGATGCGCGGCATGGCCTCGGCACAGATGCCCTCGCCGCTATCGCGTACCTGCACTTCCACCCGCTCCTCGTTGCAGCAGCTGGCGCTGATGGCGAGCGTGCGGGCATTTTCGGGGACCGCCGCCATGGCATCGATGGCATTGACCACCAGGTTCAGCAGTACCTGCTGCAATTGCACCGTATCGCCCAGCACGTGGACGTCGGCGGGTCCAAGGGATAGCGCGAGGGTCACTTCGCGCTGCTCCAGCTCGCTGCGCGAGAGCATGAGGGTATGGCGGATCAGCGCGTGCAGGTTCAGGCGCTCGAACTGGGGTGAGCGATTGCGGGTGAGATTTTGCAAGCTGCTGATGATGCCGCCGGCGCGCTGGCCTTCGCTGATGATGTCGCGCAGGCTGGCGCGTGCATGCTCCAGATCGGGCTGGGGCCGGTTCAGCCAGCGCAGGCTGGCCCCGGCATTGGAAACGATGGACATCAGCGGCTGGTTGATCTCGTGGGCGATCGACGCCGTCAGCTGGCCGACCGTATTGGCGCGTGCCACGCGCTCCATGTCCACCTGGGCCGCACGGATCGCATACTCGGCCTGGCGCCGTACGGTGATGTCGGTGGCCGTGCCCATGTATTCGGTGAAGGTGCCATCCATCCATACCGGTTTGCCGATCCCGGAAAGGTAACGCACCTCGCCCGTATCCTGGCGGCAGATGCGGTGTTCCACGCGAATGGTGCCGCCCATGGCGACGGCGGCATTGACGGTCTCGATGACTTCCTGGCGGTCATCAGGATGCATGATGGCCGCGAATTCGTCATAGGTGATGCACTTGCGTCCTGGCGGCAGGCCATAGATGCGGCACAGCTCGTCGGAGCAGAACATCAGGTCTTCGCGCACCAGGTAGCGCATGCTGCCGGTATGGTTGAAGCGCTCGCCTTGCTTGAGCAGTTCCTGGCTGGTGCGCAGTTCGCGTTCGGCCACCAGCAATTGTTCCTTTTCCAGTAGTGCCCGGGCGTGCTCGGTGGCATTGGAGAGGGCCACTGCGGCGTGGGCGGCCAGATGCTGCACCCGCCGCAGCATGGCCGCGCCGGGCGCATCGTCGTAATACAGCAGCAACTCGCCCAGCACCTGGCCGCGGTGGTTCAGCACCAGGGTCAGCTTGGCACCCTGCAGGTCGGCGGGCTGGGCGATGCAGTAGCGCTGGCTGTTGCAGACGTGCAAACCATCGTAGCGCGCTTCGGCCTGGATCAGCGCCAGGCCCGCCTCATGGCGCAGCAGCAGGCAGCGCCGCGCAGCCCCGAGGCGGCACATTGCGCGGGTGATGGCGGGTTGCAGCAGGATGGGGTCAAGCAGCGCCGACAAGTCGCACAAGGTGTGCAGCAGGGCGTCGTCGTCATCGGAAGGACGCGGATCGGACGGCAAGGGGGTCTCCAGGCAAGGATGGCGGGGTCAAGGCCGCATTGTGCCGCATTGGCGCGCCGGATGTGCGTTACGGTGGGCCGTAGAGCAGGGTGGCCGTCAGCAGCACCAGCAGGGTATCGGCATCGACCGGCTTGGCCAGCAGCGCCAGGCCCATGTCGGTGGCGCGCTGGCGCTGCAGCGCCGCGGCCTGCGCCGAGATGAACAGTACCGGCAGGTCGGGGCGCAGGAGACGCAATTGCTCGGCCAGTTCGAAGCCGCTCATCCCCGGCAGGTTCAGGTCCACGATGGCGCAAGCCGCCACCGGCAGGCAGCTGCTGGTGAGGAAATCTTCGCCGCAGTCGAAACTGCAATGGCGGTACCCGGCCGAATCCAGCAGGTTGCACAAGGCAGCGCGGACCCCGAGATCGTCATCGATCACTGCGATGGTGCGTTGGGATGGTGGCGTGTTTTCCTCTTCGCTCATCATCGTCTGCCAGGTGGTTTATTGGCCGTCCGGCGGCGGCGTGCCGGTGATCTTGGGCATGCACTCGCGGTGGAACCATGATGCGCTCAGCGGTTCACCGGCCAGCTTGCGGCGCACGATGGGCACCAGTTGCTCGCCGATCAACATGCCCAGCAGGCCCAACAGGGCGATGATGGGTGGTGCCGGTGATTGCACGTGCAGGGCAGCGTAGATCAGGCCGGCCAGCAGGCCCATCAGGAGGGAAATCAGGTAGGGTTTCATGCGTGCTCCAGCATCAGTGGCCCAAGAGGGGGCCCAGGCCGTTGACCATGCGCTCGGCCAGCACCATGCCCAACAGGCCGATCAAGGCAATGCCTGGGGGCGCGGGGGAGCGCACCTTGAAGAGCGCATAGACGACACCGATCAGGATGCCGGCGCCCAGGGAAATCAGATAAGCGGACATGGCCCGGCTCCTCGTGAAGATGGGACAACGCCGCGCCCGGCCGATGCATGGCGGGAGCGCGGCGGTGTCAAAGACCGGGATGGCTTACTTGGCCGGCACCGGTGCCAGGGTTTTCTGGTTGCCGTGCGGGCGCTGCTCGGCCTTGTGCACCATGGTGTAGGCGTAGTCCACGCCCATGCCGTAGGCACCCGAGTGTTCGCGCACGATGTCCATGACGGCGTTGTAGGTTTCCTTGCGGGCCCAGTCACGCTGCCATTCCAGCATCACCTGCTGCCAGGTCACGGGGATGACGCCGGCCTGGATCATGCGCTGCATGGCGTAGTCGTGGGCTTCCTTGGAGGTGCCGCCGGAGGCGTCGGCCACCATGTAGATCTCGTAGTCGCCTTCGGCCATGGCGCACAGGGCGAAGCTGTTGTTGCAGACTTCGGTCCACAGGCCAGCCACGACCACCTTCTTCTTGCCGTTGGCCTTGAGGGCGTCGCGCACCTTCTGGTCATCCCAGGAGTTCATCGAGGTGCGTTCCAGGATGTCGTGATCGGGGAAGACCGACAGCAGTTCCGGATAGGTGTAGCCGGAGAAGCCCTGGGTTTCCACGGTGGTGATGATGGTCGGGATGTTGAACACCTTGGCCGACTTGGCCAGGGCGACGACGTTGTTCTTGAGGACCTGGCGGTCGATCGACTGCACGCCAAAGGCCATTTGCGGCTGGTGATCGATGATGATGAGCTGGGAGTTGGTCGGGGTCAGCACGTCGAGTTTGGTATTGGTGGTCATGATGATTCCATAGGTGGAGTGTATGTGGGAGTGTCAGCCGCTGCGATGGCCGGGGAGAGACGGTGCGCAGCGGCACGGCAGGGGAGTGAGGCTGCCGGAAGCGATCATAGGCAAGCGGGCAGGGCGTTGCCATTATCTGTTCGTATAGCTAGACGCTGGCAGCGCGTTTTTGCACACTGCCATCACCAACAAAAGCACCAACAAAAGCGCATGAGATGGGTTCCGGTTCGCATTGGCGACGCCACACCATGCGCAATCCGCCCTCTTCATCGTTCTAGCCCATGCCCGGAGCCTCCATGACCACCGCAGCCAGCGTGACCCCTGACCTGATTTTGTTGAACGGCAAGTTCCACACCGTCGACAAGCAAAACCCCATCGCCGAGGCCGTCGCCATCGGCGGCGGCAAATTCATTGAAGTCGGCAGCGCCGCCGACGTGATGCGTTTGAAGCAAGCCACCACCCAGGTCATCGACCTGGGCGGACGCACCGTTATCCCCGGCCTGAATGACTCCCACCTGCACCTCATCCGTGGTGGCCTGAACTACAACCTGGAACTGCGCTGGGAAGGCGTGCCTTCCCTGGCTGATGCACTGCGCATGTTGAAGGACCAGGCGGCCCGTACCCCGCATCCGCAATGGGTGCGCGTGGTGGGCGGCTGGACCGAATTCCAGTTCGCCGAAAAGCGCATGCCTACCCTGGAAGAATTGAACGCGGCCGCCCCCGATACCCCGGTCTTCGTGCTGCACCTGTATGACCGTGCGCTGCTCAATCGCGCCGCGCTGCGGGCGGTGGGCTATACCAAGGACACGCCCAATCCGCCGGGTGGCGAGATCGTGCGCGACGCCTCGGGCAATCCGACCGGCATGCTGATCGCCCGCCCCAATGCCATGATCCTGTATGCCACCCTGGCCAAGGGCCCGACCCTGCCGCAGGAATACCAGGTCAACTCGACCCGCCAGTTCATGCGCGAGTTGAACCGCCTGGGCGTGACCAGCGCCATCGATGCCGGCGGCGGTTTCCAGAACTACCCGGACGACTACCAGATCATCAACAAGCTCGCCGCCGACGGACAACTGACCATCCGCATCGCCTACAACCTGTTCACCCAGAGCAAGGGGGCCGAACTGGCCGACTTCCAGAAGTGGACCGGGATGGTCAAGCCCGGTGACGGCGACGACTTCCTGCGCCATAACGGCGCCGGTGAAATGCTGGTGTTCTCGGCAGCCGACTTCGAGGATTTCCTGGAGCCGCGCCCTGACCTGGCCGAGGGCATGGAAGACGAACTGGAGCGCGTGGTGCGCCACCTGGTCTCGAACCGCTGGCCGTTCCGCCTGCACGCCACCTATGACGAATCGATCTCGCGCATGCTGGACGTGTTCGAGAAGGTCAACCGCGACATCCCCTTCGATGGCCTGCACTGGATGTTCGACCACGCCGAGACCATCACGGTGCGCAACATCGAGCGCGTCAAGGCGCTGGGCGGCGGCATTGCCATCCAGCATCGCATGGCCTTCCAGGGCGAATACTTCATCGACCGCTACGGTGCCGAGGCGGCCGAATACACCCCGCCGGTGGCCAAGATGCTGGAGATGGGCGTGCCGGTCGGTGCCGGCACCGATGCCACCCGCGTGGCCAGCTACAACCCCTGGACTGCACTGTACTGGCTGGTCTCGGGCCGCACCGTGGGCGGCACCAAGCTGTATGGCACGGCCGGCCGGCTGCCGCGCGAGACCGCGCTGGAACTGTGGACCGCAGGCAGCGCCTGGTTCTCCAGCGAACAGGCCAAGAAGGGCCGCATCCAGGCAGGCCAACTGGCCGACCTGGCGGTGCTGTCGGCGGACTTCTTCAGCGTGCATGAAGACGACATCAAGGCCATCGAATCGGTCATGACCGTAGTCGATGGCAAGGTGGTCTATGGTGCCGGACCGTTCTCCTCGCATGGTCCGGGTGAGATCCCGGTCTTGCCCGAATGGTCTCCGGTGGCCAAGGTGCCGGGACACTATCGCGCCGTCGCCAAGACTGCTGCCGCCCGCCAGAAGAAGACCGCGCTGCCGCATGCCTGCGCGGGTTCGTGCGGCGTGCATGGTCACTCCCATGACGTGGCGCGCAAGTCCAGCGTTCCGGTCTCCAACTTCGCCGGTTTCTGGGGCGCGTTGGGTTGCAGCTGCTTCGCGTTCTGATCGGGGGCGACCATGCAAGCGCACCATCCCGCTCGCCGGACCGGTTTCCCGGTCCCGCCCCTGGACCTGGGTTTGCTGTTCCTGCGGGTAGCGGGCAGCTTCATGCTGTTCTACGTGCATGGCTTGCCCAAGCTCATGCATTACGCGCATGAGCTGACCGTCATCGAGGATCCCTTTGGCCTCGGTCCGACGGTATCGCTCTGGTCCGCCATCCTGGCCGAAGCGGTGTGCCCGGTGTTGATCGCCCTGGGCCTGTTCACCCGCCTGGCCTGCCTGCCCATCATCGGCGTGCTGCTGGTGGCCATGCTGGCGGTGCATCCCGGCTGGAGCATCGCCGAGGGCCAGTTCGGCTGGCTGCTGCTGGTGATCTTCACGGCCATCGCGCTGTGCGGGCCCGGCCAGTGGCGACTGGGCAATGCCCCGGCTCAGCAGTAGGAATTCGGGCGCTTTACTGCGGTCTCTTTCCCTGCCTCATCTTTATCAAGCCGCCCTGCCATCTGCGGGGCGGCGGCTGTCCCCTGTACTGCCTCTCCACACCATCTCACAAGGAGTTACACCATGAGCACCATCACTACCCGCGACGGCACCGAAATCTATTACAAGGACTGGGGCAGCGGCCAACCGGTCGTCTTCGGCCACGGCTGGCCGCTGGACGGTGACATGTGGGAATACCAGATGAACTTCCTGGCCGAGCGCGGCTATCGCGTCATCGCCTACGATCGCCGTGGCTTCGGTCGTTCCAGCCAGCCCTGGAGCGGTTACAACTACGACACCTTCGCCGATGACCTGGCCGAGCTGATGGACAAGCTGGACCTGCAGGGTGCGACCCTGGTCGGCTTCTCCATGGGCGGCGGCGACGTGGCCCGCTACATCGGCCGCCATGGCACCAAGCGCGTGGCCAAGGCCGCGCTGCTGGGCGCGGTGACCCCGATCTTCGGCCAGGCGCCGGACTTCCCGCAGGGCGTGCCGGCCGAAGTCTTTGCCGGCATCAATGAGGGCCTGCTCAAGGACCGCGCGCAATTCATCAGCGATTTCGCCGCCGTCTTCTTCGGCACCAATCGTCCGGGCAAGGCCAATGCGGTCAGCGCCGGCGTGCTCGCGCAGACCTTCAACATCGCCATGCTGGCTTCGCTCAAGGGCACGCTGGATTGCGTGACCGCCTTCTCCGGCACCGACTTCCGTGAAGACATCAAGAAATTCAACTTCCCCACCCTGGTGATCCACGGTGACGACGACCAGATCGTCCCCTTCCAGACCACCGGCAAGCTGGTGGCCGAGATGGTGCCGGGCGCGCAGCTGAAGATCTATGGCGGCGCTCCGCACGCCCTGTGCGCCACCCACAAGGACCAGATCAATGAAGACCTGCTGGCCTTCCTGAAGGGGTGAGCACCATGAGCCTGGACGCAACCCAACGCCAGCAGCTGGAAAAGCGCCGGCTGGCACCGCTGGCCACGCCCGGTGCACTCTCGGAGCTGGCCACGCAGGAAATCGGTGGCGCCCTGACCATGCTGCTGGCGGACATCTTCGCGCTGTACCTGAAGACGAAGAATTTCCACTGGCACATGTCGGGACCGCATTTCCGTGACTACCACCTGCTGCTGGACGACCAGTCCGGGCAGATCATCGCCATCACCGATGCGGTGGCCGAGCGGGTCCGCAAGATTGGCGCGACCACCTTGCGTTCCACCGGTCATGTCGGCCGACTGCAGCGGCTGGCCGACAACGATGCCGACTTCGTCACGCCCTCCGACATGCTGGCCGAACTGCGCGAGGACAACCTGCGCCTGGTCGGTTTCATGATGGCCACCCATGCGCTGTGCGATGAGCACGGCGACGTGGCCACCGCCAGCCTGCTGGAGAACTGGATCGATGAGGCCGAGCAACGTGCCTGGTTCCTGTTCGAGTCGGGGCGGACCTCGATGTAAGTGGCCAGCGTTGAAGCTGGTGGCGGAAGGCAGAGCTTGACGGCTCTGCCTTTTTTGCGTTTTCCTTCACCCCGTTGCCGATGGGCCGGCCGGCTGCCGGGCAGCGAAGCGGGTCGCCATATTTCCGTTCATTTCCAATCTTTTTTTGTCGGATCCACCCCTTGCCGTCTCCTTTCATGAAGCGCCTCCGCCTGCAGGACGACATCATGCTGGCCCGTGCAGCCCAGCCGGTTGCGCCAGCGCAGCCGCCGGTGCTCGACATCCCGGGCGATGAGGCCTTTTCGGTCATCGTGCAGTTGCAGGATTTTCGCCACCACAAGCTCTGGCGCGGCCAGCAGCTGGTACATGCGGGCGGCCACCGCGTGGGCGACATGGCCATCACCGACCTGCGCGAGCAGTGGCGCTGCCAGCATCTCTCGTCCTACGACAACGTGCGCCTGCAGTTGCCGCGCGCCACCATTGAACAGTGGAGCGAGGAGGGCGGGCGCCGCATCAGCGCCTTGCAGCCGCGGCAGGCGGTACGCGATCCGGTGGTCTGGCACCTGGTGCAGGCGATGTTGCCCATGCTGGGGGAGGCCGCCAACGATGGCGACACGGTCTTTGTCGACACCGTCACGCTGGCCCTGCACACGCACCTGGCGCAGCACTACGGCGGCCAGCCCGCGCCGCGCAGCAGCGGCCGCTTGGCCGGATGGCAGCAGGCGCGGGTGCGCGACTACATGCTGGCGCACCTGGGACAGCGCCTGACGCTGGCCGAGCTGGCGGCGCAATGCGGCTTGTCGCGGGCGCATTTCTCGCGCGCCTTCAAGCTCAGCTTCGGCCTGCCGCCGCACGCTTGGCTGCAGCGCCAGCGCATTGCCCTGGCCTGCCGCCTGCTGCGCGAGAGCGGCAAGGGCATGTCAGTCATCGCGCTGGAATGCGGCTTTTCGGACCAGAGTCATTTCAGCCGGGTGTTCAAGCAGGTGATGGGGGTGGGGCCGATGAGGTGGGTGAGGGCGCAAGGCTAGGGCCTGTTCACAATCAACCGCACTCGCAGATTGAATGTGAACAGGCCCTAGGGCCATGCCAGGCTCATTCGCCCAGGATGGAAATATGGCTACGATCATCCGGCGTCAACAGTGGCGCGATGATCTGCTCCGCATAGATCCTGTCTCCCGTGCCGGTCACGATGACCAGATGGACATCGGGATGCGACTGATTTGTCTTGGTCTCCCCTCGTATCGCCTTCATCGTTCGCGCTAGCGCAGAGCGCTGCTTGATGCCGGACGTGCGGACGACGTCTTTCCATTCGGTCCAGATTCGCTCGATACCTTCGGCGTGCTCTTCATACCTCACCTCGATGCCGCATAGTCCGTCACCGTGGCTTACCAGAAGGTCTGCATGCCCCGCCGATCGGGAAGGTGTCACGTGGAAAAATTCACTGCCGGAACGCTGCAGCATTTGCGCAACAAGCCCCTCGGCAAATTGGTGTGCGATTTGATGACGACGCGAACGTGGCATGGCGACTCCTCAGATGAGCTGTGTCAGGGACGGATTGTTGCGAAGCGCCCAGACGCGGCAGACCTCGTTGTAGATGGCGATCTTGACTGCGTCTTCGGCCAGGTCATGCAGTGGAGCAAGACTTGCGATCCCCTTTGATTGGCGCGCGGCTATCCCCTTTACATAGATCTTTTCCCGCCGTGCGCTACTGCGATCAACGAGGCCCACGAAGAAAGGTGTCTTCATGGCGTGCGCACGTGCTACTGCTGCCGCACTGAAACGCATGGCATAGGCGCCGGTGATGTCGGGAGGCTTGAGCGTAGTTTTGACCTGGAGGAAAAAGAAGGGCCCGAGACGGCGTGCAGTCGCATCCAGCAGATACACGACATAGTCATAGGTCGGTTCCTTTCCGCCGAAATGAAGCGCCTCGAACAAGCAGCCGCCTTCTCCGGGCAGGAAGCCGCGAGGAAGGCAAGCCGATGCAATGACCGGACGCATGAGTTCAATGCCGCACAGGTATTCACCGCTCGCGCCAATGATGTTCTTGAGATTGCCCATCGTGGTTGTGCGGGCGGTGCTGGAGACCGCCCGGGCTGCTATCAGAGCCGCACAGGTTACTGATGGGAAGATGCGATGTGTTCAGGAGCGCGGCAAAAGCGGGTCAGTTTCGAAGGCCTTCGAAGGCAATCGCCTCCCGGCATGCGTGCCCATACGGTCTGCCTGGGTCTGGTACAGGCGGCTACCGGCCAGCCCTTCAGAATGCCGGCTCACCGCTGCCGCGCCGAATGAATCTGCAAGCGCTCGGCCGCCCGCACCAGGTCGGCCAGGGTCTTGGTCTGCATCTTGTCCATCACGCGGCGCTTGTGGACCTTGACGGTGATTTCGCTGATGCCCAGCTCGGTGGCGATCTGCTTGTTGAGCAGGCCGCCGATGGCCAGTTCCAGGACTTCGCGCTCACGTGGGGTCAGCGTTTCCAGGCGCGAGGCATTGGCCGCATGCTCCACCCGCAGGTGCAACTGGCGGCTGGCCAGCGCCAGGGCCTCCCGTACCGCGCCCAGCAGACGCTCCTCCTCGACAGGCTTGGTCAGGAATTCATGGGCGCCCGCTTTCATCGCCTGTACCGTGGCGGGAATGGTGCCGTAGCCGGAAATGAAGATGATCGGAATCGCATCGCCACGGTGCTCCAGCCGCCGCACAACCTCGAAGCCGTCCGAACCCGGCATCTTCATGTCCAGCAGCAGGCAGCAGGGCTCGCCGGGCAGGGCTTCCTGCAGGAATTCTTCGGCCGAGGCAAAGCCCCGCGCCTTCATGCCGGCCGAGGCCAAGAGTCTCAACAGGGCGGTCCTGACCATCCCGTCGTCGTCGACGACGTATACGGTGCTTTCCATATTGAAATCCGTCTGCCAGTTGAGAAAATGCTTGCACCAGCAGGGCCGTTCATGGCGAACTCCGCACGCTCCGGAAAGCGCGGGCATCCTTGGCCTTGCAGTGCTGCCATGATCTGCATTCAGCCCGGCTTTGGATTGTACAAATGTGCTGTTTTTTGTAAAAAATGCCTTTGTTGCATACATCAAGGTCTTCTCGTTGCTGATCCGGCAATGATTTAGCGCGTTTCGCAAGCGCTGTCTTATCCACAGGGATAATGGGCGCACGGCCGCTGCGGTGCTAAGGTCACAGGCCCGCCCCTCTGAAGCGATACACCTCATGAATGCCGCACAACGCAACCGCCTCCAGTCCTCGGGACTGGCCTTTCTCGCCGCCTATGTCGATACGCTGGGTTTCATCGCCCTGTTTGGCCTGTTCACGGCACACGTGACGGGCAACTTCATCCTCATCGGTGCGGCCCTGGCCGATAGCGGGCAGATGTCCATCCTCCTGAAATTCCTGGCCTTCCCGGCCTTCATCCTCGGTGTGGCGGTGGCGCGCGTCTTCATCGCTTCCATCCAGCGCCGCAATGGCCGGGCACTGGGCTGGTCGCTGCTGCTGCAGTTGGTTTTGCTGATCGGATTCATGCTCTGCGGCATCGCCGCCACCCCGGTGCAGTCGCCCACGGCGGGCTGGGTGATGGCTTCCGGCCTGCTGGGTACCGCCTCCATGGGCGTACACAGCGCCATCAGCCGCCTGCTGCTGGCGCACCTGGCACCGACCTCGCTGATGACGGGCAACGTCACGCAAGTGGTGATCGACGTGGTGGACATGCTGCGCGGCGCGGCCGATGCCGGTACCACCGAGCGCTGCATCAAGTTCGTGTGGCCGGTACTCTCCTTCGGCATCGGTGCCATCGCCGCCGCGTTCGCCTATCACCTGGTCGGCTTCGCCGGGCTGATCGTGCCGGTGCTGATCCTGGTGGCGATGGTGGTGTGGGAATGGCGCCAGCCCCTGCCGGCCAAGGCGGCCCCGTGAACAAGTCGCGCCTGGAAGCCTTCAGCGATGGCGTCATCGCCATTGCCATCACCATCATGGTGCTGGGCTTGCAGACACCGCAGGGCGCCAGCCTGGCCGACCTGGCCCCGCTCATGCCGCCGCTGCTGAGCTATGTATTGAGCTTCGTCTACATCGGCATCTACTGGGTCAACCACCATCACCTGCTGCAGCTGGCCACGCAGGTCGACCGGCGCGTGCTGTGGGCCAACCTGCACCTGCTGTTCTGGCTGTCGCTGCTGCCCTTCGTGACTTCGTGGGTGGCCAACCATCATCGCCAGAGCGCACCCGTGGCCTGCTACGGCGT
Organism: Herbaspirillum sp. CAH-3; assembly: GCF_009668275.1. Classification (NCBI taxonomy): domain Bacteria; kingdom Pseudomonadati; phylum Pseudomonadota; class Betaproteobacteria; order Burkholderiales; family Oxalobacteraceae; genus Herbaspirillum; species Herbaspirillum sp. CAH-3. The sequence continues at coordinate 29,365 of NZ_VSWE01000027.1, forward strand.
GGTGCTGCTGATGTGTTCGATAGCTTTCCTGCTGTTGAAACGCGCGCTGCGCCACAGCGAGGCGGCGCATCCTTCGCTGGCCGCTTTGCTGGGTCATGGCCGCAAGAATGCGCTCTCCATCCTGCTCTATGCGGTGGCCATTCCGCTGTCACTGGCCACCCCGCTGGGGGCCACCGCCATCTACGTGTTGCTGGCCCTGCTGTGGTTCCTGCCGGACCATCACTTCGAGGCGGCCCGCCCGCGCTGAGGGCGCGGACTTATCCGCCTATCTTGTCCCACAGCGCCTGGCCGTTGAAGTCGCGGATCACCGCGTGGGCGCCGGCGGCGCGCAAGCGCGCCTCATCCAGTCCACCCAGCATGCCGAAGGTCCAGACCTGCGCACTGCTGGCGGCTTTCACCCCCGAACTCGAATCCTCGAAGGCCACTGCCTGCCCAGGTTTGCCGCCCAGCAGTTGCAGCGCGGTCAGGTAGGGCAGGGGATCGGGTTTGGCGCGTTCCAGTTCATCGCCGATGACCAGCGTATCGAAGCGGCCGGCCAGGCCGGTGGCCTTCAACATCAGCTCGGCATTGGCGCGCGGGGCATTGGTGACGACTGCCGAACGGCCGCCGATGCGGGCGATATGGTCAAGCAGGCGTTCGATGCCGGGCGTGGGCGCGACCTGCTGGTCCAGCTGCGAGCGGAACAGCTGTTCCTTTTCTTCGGCCAGCGGCTGGTACTCCGAGGCCGGCATGCCGGGGAACAGGTGGTTGAAGATCATGGCGTTGGAGGCACCCATGATGTGGGTCTTGTAGTACTCCACATCGACCGAACGGTTCCAGCGCGACAGGATGGTGTTGAAGGCCGCGTGATGCAGGGCATCGCTGTCCATGAGGGTGCCGTCGAGGTCGAACAGGAAATGGGTGATCGCAGTGTTGGCCATGGTAATCCGTAGCAAGGTCGGGTAGCGCGAGCTGGCGCCGTTGAGTGAGGCGCTCATTCTATAAGACCCGGGGGGCCGCTGCTGTGCAGTTTCCGGTCCGCCTTTCTGCAACTTGTTCGTTACGCGTTTCTGCACGGATTTCTGCCCGCGGTTCTGACTGCTTTCCTGCACGCCGACTCGCACTGCTCCTGCTCTCCTACGCCACCTGCCGAACTCCGCCGATGGCGCCGCCGCTGGTGCGCGCCTACAGTCTGTGCGTGGCAATGCCCCCAGCCCTGCGCACGTCGCAGAGATCAATCCATCAAGAATCGCGAGGAGACTCATGACCACCTCAACCATCCACCCCCTTCCACCGGCCAGCATCGAGGCCGTCAACAACAACGGCTCCGGCGTCTCGTGGGGCGCCATCCTGGCCGGCGCTTTCGCAGCGGCGGCCTTGTCCTTCATCCTGGTGATGCTGGGCTTTGGCCTGGGCTTCTCGTCGATCTCGCCGTGGTCCGGCGAGGGCGTTTCGGCCAAGGCCATCGGTTACTCCACGGCGGGGTGGCTGCTCTTCACCCAGATCGCAGCCTCGGCCATCGGTGGTTTCCTGGCCGGCCGCCTGCGCGTGAAATGGGCTGGCCTGCATACCCGTGAAGTCTATTTCCGCGATACCGCACATGGTCTGCTGGCCTGGGCCGTGGCCTCGCTGGCCACCGCCGCCCTGCTGGGCTCGGCCGTGGGCAGCGTGATCTCGGGCGGGGCCAAGACCCTGGGTGCCGCCGGTGGCGTACTGGGTACCGGCGCTGCAGCGACGGCCGCGGCCATGGGCCCTGAGGGTGCGCAACAGGCCGGCAACCTGGCTGACCGTGCTTCGGGTTACTTCATCGATTCGATGTTCCGCAGCGGCACCACCAGCGGCACTGCCAGCACCAGTGCAGCGCCTGCCGCACCGGTGCCCCCAGCTGCCGGCAGCGATGCCGGCACCGCCGCCCCGGCCGCCCCGCTGGCCGCACCGACTCCCGCCGATGGCCGTGAGCTGACCTCGGCCCAGCGCATGGAAGTGGTCCGCGTCTTCGGTTATTCGCTGGCCAACCAGCAGCTGGCCGACAACGACAAGCGCTACCTGGGCCAGCTGGTAGCACGCCACACGGGCCTGTCGCAAGCCGATGCCGAGAAGCGTGTGGCCGACACCTTCGCCGCCTACCAGCGCAACCTGGAGCAGGCCGCTACCAAGGCCAAGGAAGCCGCTGATGCTGCCCGCAAGGCTGCCGCCTATGCCTCGCTGTGGATGTTCCTGGCGCTGTTGTGCGGTGCCTTCGTGGCCAGCCTGCTGGCTACCTACGGCGGCCGCCTGCGTGACCGCAACGAACTCTACGGCGAACCGGTCCTGCATCACGAGCTCCACGCTCACCGCGTCGCCGAACCGGAACTGCGCTGAAGCGGCGCAACCGGCCACACATCCGCATCCCAACTTTCATAGGAGACTGACATGGGCGCCATTCTGCTCTGGCTCTTGGGGATTCCCATCCCCATCATCCTGCTGCTGATCCTGCTGTTCTGAGGGCTTCGGTGAAGGAAATGACAAAGGGCGGCCGGAGGGCCGCCCTTTGTCATGGGTTGGAAGGAGAAGGCTCAGGACGGGTGAAGCATCTGTCAAATGGCGACACCCGCCCCGGGTCCGCTTACAGGCCGAAGATGCTGGCCGTATTGAGGTTGTTGTACACCACGTTCTGCAACATCAGGGTATAGGTCAGCGTACCCGGTCCGGCGCCATCCAGATCGATCACCAGGCGCGTGTCGTTCGGATTGGCACCGGCCGAGGCCCTGACGAAACTGGACAGGTTGGCCTGGGTGAGGGTCTGGTTGAAGACCTCCACCTTGTCCACCCCCACCGTGAAGTCGCTCACGGTCGCCGCCAGGTTCTCGGTGCGGCCGTAGGAACCGACGATGATCTTGTCCTGACCGGCGCCCGTCTGCACGAAGGTAGCCGTGCTGGAGCGGGTCGAACCGAGTGCGATCTCATCGTTGCCGTTGCCCCCCAGGATATCCCCGCTCGATTGCGCGGCCCAGTACCAGCCCAGCTTGAGTCCCTGCACGACGGCGCTCTGGCCGAGCGCTGCACCGCCCGAGCGTGAGGCCGTGACGGTGAGGTCACGGTACAGGCCCGGTGCCAGCGCCCCGGCCGGCAGGGTGATGGAGAAGTCGCCTGCAGCGGCCTCGCCGAAGGCCAGCACCTTGCCGCCCATTTCGATGGTCACCACGTAGCGGTCGCTGGCGCTTCCGCCACCCACCTTGCCGGAGATCACCGGACCGCTCGCTGCATGCCCGGAGGCTTGCGTGGTATCGAGATCGTTGACGACCGCATAGCCGTTGTCCGACCCATTGAGCGCCTGGCTTGCGGCCGGGGCCTGCTTGCTGCCGCGTACCGACAGCTCGGTGAGCGTGACCGGGTTGCTGCCGGCCGCCACCGAGACACGCTGCGTGGCGCCGACGACCGTATTGCCCGCCGTATCGACATAGCGTGTCACGATGTCATGCTCGCCCGCTGCCAGGCTTTGTGCCACGGTCAGGTTCACGGTCTTGTTGCCGGGGCCGATGTCGTCACTGGTCAGTACCTTGCGGGCCAGTACCGTATTGCCCTCGAACAGCGCCACCACGTCACCCACGGCGGCGCGGCTGCCGTCGTAGCCGACCTGGATGGTCGGGGTCCGGTTGGGTGCGTTGGTGTCGATCTGGTAGAGCAGGCCGATATTGGCCAGGTCGATGCCGGCGCGGCTCTTGTCCTGCGCGGGTGTGGCTTCATACAAGTCCTTGCGGTCCAGTATGAAGCTGCCCCGGTGGTTGATGAAGACATCATCGCTCGCCTTGCCCGCTTGCCGGACCAGCGTGAAGTTGAGCCAGGTCCCCAGCACGTTGCTGCCCGCGCCTTGCTGCATGACGGCCACTTCTTGACCGGGAGCGATGGATTGATTGAAGCGCTGGTAGCTCTTCAGGTTGGGGTTGCTACGGTTGGCATCGTCGATGATGAGGGTGCCGCCCCATTCGGCCGAGATGCCCCGGATCGCCGCCAGGAAGCTGGCTGCGTTGGCAAAACCGCTGGGCAGGGGAAGCAAGGCCGCGCCTTCCAAACGGTTCAGGTTATGCGGGGTGGTGGGCGGGAAGTTGGGATTGCCGAAGACATCTTCCATCTTCGCCACCCCGTAGGCTTTCTGCGACCCCGGCAGCAAGGTCGTGCTCAGCTGGGTCGGCACGATATTGTCCAGCGACAGCACCACTTCGGCCCGACCCACGTTGCTGGCCCGGTCCACCACTTCGATGGGTATGACGCGTCCCACGGCCGGCGGCGCGAAGCTGTACCTGAGCGATTCGAGGATGGCCTTGACCTGCAGGCCATCAAGCGCTCCCCCTCCGGTGCGGCTGATGGTGGCCAGGCGCGTGCCGGCCACGTAATGCAGTTCCACCCCGTTCACCCCGCCCAGGCTGCCGCTGAAGTCGATGTTGCTGCGCGTGGTGAAGCGCGTACCGCCCAGGATCAGGTTGTCGTTGCTGGCATCGTTGCCGCCCGGCAGGGTCAGGCGCACCATGGCGATGTCGTTGGCAACGGGCGCCGCCATCGCGCCCTTGATCAGCGGCACGCCGCTGGTGGCCTGGTCCAGCGTGACGGACTGGCTGCGCTGCCCCTGGATGCCGGGAGTGTTGGCGTCCAGGTCCAGCACCGGGGCGGCGGTATCGAGCACCAGCGTGGCGCGCGATGTCGTGCCTCCCAATGCAGCTCCGCTCGAGGTGGCACTGACCAGGGTGATGTCCATGCTGCGTTCCAGGCCGTTTTCCGGGTTGAGGCTGCGGATCTTGATGGCTTCCAGGATGGCCTTGACCTCGGCCCCGCTGAGCGTGGCGCCGTTCTGTCGCTTTCTGATCACGGTCAGTCCGGGTTTGTCGGCTGGCAGGAACCAGAGGATGCCCGTCACTCCGCCGATGTCGCCGAAGAAGACATTGGGCTGAGCCGGACTGCTCTCGAAGAAGTTGGCGAAGATCACGCGATCCGTACTGCCATTGAAGTCGGGGAAACGCAACTGGATCTCGGCCGTGTTGGCTGCCGAGGGCGCCACCATGTTCTCCACGAAACGCTCGCCCCCGGCCATATCGGAGAGGAGCTTGGCGCTCGAGTTGACATACCGGGTCCCGGCCGTCTGCACGCCAGCCTGAAGGGGGTTCAGGTCGACCGACAATCCGGTGCCATCGGTGCGCACCGTCACCCGGTTCAGGTCCACGCTGCGATGACCGCTGCCGTCACCCAGCGCGATGTCGATGCTGCGGCTCCTCACTTCGTTGCTCAAGCCGATGTTCTGCAGGCGCAGGGCTTGCAGAACATCGTGCACCTGGTCACCGGTGAAGGCGCTGCCATCGGTCTTGGTGATGGTCACCGTGCTCTTGTTGGCGATCGTCACGAACTTGTAGCTCAGGCCCGCTACCCCGCCAATGCTCCTGTTGTCGACCTGTGCCAGGTTGTTGTTGATGCCGACCGCGCGATCCAGGATCAGCGAGTCCACCGGCGAGGCACCGGCATTGTCGGAGACCAGTTCGATGAAGCGGATGTCGTTGGCCTTCACGGCGGCCAGTTGCGGCATCAGGGACACGCCGTTGCCGGTGGCCACTTCGGCACTGGTAACGGTGATGCTGCGGCTGGCCTGTACGCCCTCGGTGACGGCGTCCAGGTCCAGTTGCGGCGGCAGATTGGTGACCATGCGCAGCTTGAGGTCGGCCACTTCGCTGCTCCTGCCCTGGGCATCGATCTGTTTGACCTTGTAACCCCAGGCCGCATCGCGCGTGCCGTTGGCATTGACCAGGCTCACCCCGTCGATCCGGGTCTGGTGGCTGCTGACGCCATTGTTGCGCAGCATCTCCGAGGCCACCAGGCTGGCGCTGCTGTCGACGGCCAGCCAACTGGCGACTGCTTCCGGTGTCTGGGCCGGCTGGCTCGATGGCGCTTCGCGGAACCATTGGCTGCTGTCGTTCTTGCGCGAGATCACGTAGCCGCCACCGATGGCCGACCAGACGAACCAGTCAGAGGCGCCGCTGCCGCTGCTGTAGACCGGCTTGCTCAGATCGATGAGCGCAGCGCCCGTGGCCAGGTAGGCCGCGCTGAAGGGAAGGCCGCCGCCATTGCGCAGGGCCAGCACTTCATCCGAGGACAGCAGGGTATAGACCGCATTGGCCGCGGTGCTGCCACCGGTCACGGTTTTCAGGCCGCTCACGGTGAGGCTGCGATTGAGATTGAAGCTGGCCTTGCCGAAGTTGTCGAAGTTCTTGCGCTCGATCTCGGTGCCGTCCTCGCGTGTCAATATCGCCACGCTGCCGCGCCGTCCGGCAAGCTCCAGCGTCACCGTCTTGTTGGGGCCGCTGGCCGCATCCACCAGCACCGTGCCATCGGCCAGTGTCTTCAATGGCGAGACCACGCTCACGGTCGGGGCTTCGATACGGGTGACCAGGTTCAGTTGCAGCACATCGCTCTCGCTGGTGTTGCCGGCCTTGTCGGTCTGCCGCACCTTCACGCTCTTGGCGCCATCGGTATTGCCGCCGCCATCAATGGCACCCTTGACCTTGAAGCTGTCGCCCGTGCCGACGCTCCAGGTGGAACCGCCATCGGCACTGTATTCCCAGCGCGACCCGGCTTCGAGGTTGGCCACGCGCACCGTGCCATCATCGGTGCTGCCACCGACCGGGGGCTTGGCCAGCGCCAGGGTCGCCTTGGGAGGCGGAGTCGTGTCCAGCGTGAAGCTGAAGGCATTGCTGGGCTCGCTGGTGTTGCCGGCGGTGTCCTTGACCCGCAGGCGCACGTTCTTGAGGCCGTCCATGCCGCCGTCCTTCCTGCCCTTGATGGGGGTGGACAGACTGAGCCATTCGCTGCCGTCGACGCTGTATTCGAAACTCGCCGTCGGTTCGACCGGACCGCTCGGCACGATCTGGCCATTGCTGGTGATGCCATCGCTGTTGGATTCGCCCGTGTCGCTCGCCAGTCTTGGGGCCTGCGGCTTGTCCGGTGCGCGCGTATCGAGCGTGAAGCGGAACACGTCGCTGGACACGCTGACATTGCCGGCGGCATCGCGGCTGCGCAGCAGCACGCTCTTCTCGCCATCGCTGCCGCCGTCCCGCGTGCCCTTGACGGGCTGGCTGATGTCGTTCCAGGTGAGGCCGCTGTCGACACTGTACTCGAAGCGCAGACCGGCTTCGCTGGCGACCGGGGCCCGCAGGCGTCCATCGTTGGTGAGCAGGTCAGTGCCGAGCGTGCCGCTGTCGCTGACCAGCGAGGCCACGCCCGGCTTGACCGGGGCGGTGGTGTCCAGCCGCATGGTCAGTACCGCGCTGGTACTGGTATTGCCTGCCGCATCGGTCTGCCGTACCCGCAACTGCTTGTCGCCATCACCGGTGACGGTGAACCTGTTGCCGCTGCCATTGGTCCAGGTGGTGCCGCCGTCGGTGCTGTATTGCCAGGCGTTGCCTGCATCCAGGTCCAGCACGTTGACGCCACCGTCCTTGGTCAGGCGCAGCACTTCGTCACCGCTGGTGTTGTTGACCAGGGCCAGGCGCGGCACACGCGGCAGCGTGGTATCGACCGTGAAGTCCAGCTTGCTGCTGGGCGCGCTGACGTTGCCGGCGCGGTCGGTCTGGCGCACCAGCAGGCTTCGGGCGCTACCGTTGTCGGTGAAGCTGAGCGTGTTGTCGCTGGCGATGCCCTGGGCCGACCAGTTCTGGCCGTTGTCCAGGCTGTACTCCCAGGTGGCACCGGGCTCCAGTCCTTCGATGCGGATCGTGCCATCGTTGGTGAGGCCATCCGTGGCGCTGCTGCCGGTGTCGCTGCGCAGGCGCGCCGTGGGTGCGTTGGGCCTGGCCGTATCCAGCGTGAAGTTCAGCGCTGCGCTGTCGGTACGGTTGCCCGCCAGGTCGTACTGGCGCACGATCACGCTCTTCTGGCCATCGCCGGCCGGCAGGGTCAGGCGGGTGCCGCTGCCGGCAGTGAAGCTGGTGCCGCCGTTGAGCGAATACTCCCAGCGTCCCAGCGCTTCCAGGCCTTCGATATCGATCGTACGGTTGTTGCTGAACAGACCGCTGGCCGCGTCGCCGCGCGCACCGGCCAGGACCAGCCGGGGCGCCGCAGGTGGCGTGGTATCGAGCGTGAAGCTCAGGCGGCTGACGCTGCTGGCATTGCCGGCCTGGTCCAGCTGGCGCACTTCCAGGTACACGTTGCGGTTCTGGTTGGCAGCCGTGCCGACCGGGTTGAAGTTGCTGCCGCTGCCGTTGGTCCAGTCCGGGTTGTCGGTGAAGTCGTTGCGGTTCAGGCGCCATTGCCAGGTGGCGTTGGCTTCCAGGCCGGTGAGGCGGATGGTGTCGTTGTTGGTCACCGGCAGCTCGTTGACGGTGCCGCCCACCGTAGCCAGGGTGATGGCCGGTGCGGGCGGGGCCATCGTGTCCAGCGTCATGCCCAGGGTTTGTCCGGCACTGCGGTTGCCGGCGCTGTCGAACTGGCGCACGGTCAGGGTGTGTGCGCCCTGTTGCGTGACCTGGAAGCTGTTGCCTGAGCCGGTCTGGAAGGGACCATTGTCGATCCGGTATTCCCACTGCGCACCCGCAGCCAGATTGCTGACATTGACCTTGCCCTGGCTGGTGATGCCATCGGTGGCAGAGCTGCCGGTGTCCTGATCCAGCCTGATCTGCAGGTTGGCGGGCGGGGCCACGGTGTCGATGACCACCTTGTGCGCCACCTTGATCGACTCCACGTTGGTCATGGTGTTGCGGGCCTGCAGTTGCAAGACCTTCTCCACGCCATCGGCGTTGTCGGCGTTCAGGCGCGCCCAGTCCGCGTTGGTGAGGGTGTAGCTCCAGCTCCACCGGCCGTTTCCTGCGCTGGTCACGGTGATGCCGCTCCTCATGACCGTGCCATCCGGATAGAACAGCGTAAGTACGTCATGCTGTCCGGCGCTGCCACTGAGGGTCACGCCGGCCTGGCGCTCGGCCAGGTTGATCATGTCGTCGCCGGCCACCACGTTCCAGCTCGGCACGCCGGTCACGCTCAGCACCAGGGTGCGCAACTGGCTGAAGGTGTTGAGCGCGCTGCCGCTGTCGGGCAGGGCCTGCAGCATCTGGCTGATCTGCGCGAGGGCGGCGGCGTCCACGGTCAGGCCGATCAGGGCAAAGTCGGCGGCCTGCAGCGGCGCCGTGTTCACGCCTTGTTCAGCCAGCGCGAGTTTGTTTACCAATGCAACTAACTGTTGGATTTCCAGTGGCGTGTCGACCGCGCTGGCGCTGCGGCTGTCGACCAGGGAACTGAGCAGCTGTACTGCATTGGCGGTAGCGCCCGGGTTGCTGCTGTCGAGCGCCTTGAGCGTGCTCATGTCCACGCCGATACGCTCGAAGTCGGCCAGCTTGGCCAGGTTGGCCGTCGGGGTGTTGTCGGCGGTGCCATCGGCTTGCTGCAACAGCAGCCGGTAGGAATCGACCACAGCTTGCAGCGCAGGGAGCCTGGCGATGGTGGTGCCGGTGACTATGCTGCTGGCCAGCGCGGCATTGACGGCCTCGCGGTGGCCGGCGCTGTCACTGATGCCGGTGATGGCCAGTGCCTGGTAGTCGGCCAGGGTGGGGGCATCGCCACTATTGGTGTTGGCGTAGCTGATCACGCGGCCGTAGGCGGCGCGTACGCTGGTGGCTATGCCCTGCAGTTCAGCCAGGGTGTCGATGTCGACCAGCGCCTTGGTCTGCAGCACGGTCACCAGGACATCGCGTTCTTCCGCACTGAGGGCAGTCACCCCCATGGTGTTGAACTCGGCGATGCCAGGCGTATTGCTGGCCGCCTGGTTCTGCGCGCCGGCCAGGCCGATGAATTTGCCCACGGTAGCACCCAGCGCCTCGATTTTGGCGGGCGTGGCGACCGCGTCTGCCTGCACGCTGTCGATGAGTGATGTGAGCAGCGAGAAGATGGCCGCATCCTTGGCATTGCCACCGCCGCCGGGCTGGGTCACCCCGGCAATGCTGACGCCGATATCGCGGAACTGCTGGGCGGTGAGGGCCACGCCGGTGTCGCCGGCATGGCCGTTGGCGCTGTCGAGGATGGCGTTGTAGGCCAGCACGACGCGTTTGACTTCGGCCGGGGTATCGGCCTGGGCGGCCGTGATGCCGGCCCCGTGCAGGGCGGCATTGATGGCACCGACGCGCTCGGCGCTGACCAGCGCGGCGCGCACGCCGCTGGCATCGGCGTCGCTGTGGACCAGGCCGATGGCGCGGTAGTCCTCGGCGGTGGGGGCAGGGGCATTGGGCAGACTTGTTTCGTCGGCGTATTGCCGGATCTTTTCCTGGGCTGCGCCGGCGCGTGTGGCCAGGGTTTGCAGGCTGGCCAGGCGAGCGACTTCGCTGCCGTCGCTGCGGCTGGCGGCAATGGCCGAGAGCACGGCCGGCAAGTGGTGACCGGCGATGCCGCTGGCATCGGTATAGGTGGTCAGGGTCACGCCCAGTTCCTGCAGCTCGGCGGCGTCCAGGCCGGTGCTGATCGTGCCGGTGGCGGCCAGCGTGCGCAGCGTACCGATCACGCCCAGCAGGTGGCGCAGCTTGCCCGGCAAGGGCAGGGCAGTACCGGCATGGTCGCGGCCCAGTTCGACGAAGGGGCGGGCGGTGATGCTGTCGATGAGCAGGCTCATGGCAGCCGGACCGGCTCCCTGTACTTCACTCTGCGGCAGGCCCAGCGCCACCAGGTCGGCAGCGGTGGGCGGCGTGGCCGATTGTGGTGTGTGGCCGGCTGTGCTGTCGACCACGCGCTGGGCGGCATCGATGATGGTCTGCAGCAGCGCCGGTGTGTTGGCACGGCTGCCGTCGATGGCCGCCGATTGCAGGGCCTCGTTGAAGAGCTTGAGGTATTCGGCGTTGCTGTTGCTGCCATTGACCGGCAGGCTCAGGCCGATGGCCTGCAGATCGGCGGCCGTGACCTGCTCGCCGCTGTTGTCCTGGGCCAGCTTGACGATGCGGTTGCGCGCGCTGGCGGCGGCATCGGCCAGGCTTTGCAGGGCAGCCAGCGAAACCAGGGCACTGCCGTCGTCAGCGGTGCTCTGCAGCTTGTTGAGCAGGAACGCGAGGTTGTCGACATTGACTGCGCCGACCCCCAGCCATTGCAGCTCGGCCACGGTGAGCGGGCTGGCCGGTGCCGGATAGTGCGGCGGTGCGGTGTTGGGCAGCGGCGCTACGGCCGCCACCTGCATCAACTGCTCCACCGTCAGCGCCAGCCGGTTCAGTCCGGCGATGGTGTTGATCTTGGCCGTATCCGGCTGGGCGTGGATGACGCTGTTCAACAATTGCAGGGCCTGGGGCGCATTGACGGCCGGCAGCTGCACGCCGATGGCCTGGTAATCCGCGGCCAGCGGCGCGGGGCCGGTGGCATTGCGCGCATGGCCCAGCACCTTGGCGTAGCCGCTGGCGATGGCGGCCAGCTTCTCGATGCTGTTTACGCCACTCACATCATGGGTCGCGGCGCTGTCATCCGAGCGCGGGGCACGGGTGGCCGGATCGACGGCATTGCCCTTGACCCGTACCGCGTCCAGGAAAGCCTGCCGCGTGGGCTCATCGATGAGCACGTCCAGCCCCAGCTTCTGCAGCCAGGCCAGGCCCAGGGTCAGGCCGGATTGGGCCGAGACCGGATCGGCCGCGCTCTCGCGGGCCAGGCGGATCAGGTCGCCGGCGGTGGCGGCCAGTTTCTCCAGTCGTTCCGGCGTGCCCACGCCCGTTTTGCTCTGCGCACCGACCACGCTGTTGAACAAGGCCAGCTTGTCGGGATCGATGGGGCTGCTCGGGGTGGTGCTGGCCAGGTTGTCCAGGCTCACGCCGATGGCGCGGTAATGGCTGGCCTGCAAGTTGGCGCCGGAGTCGTCGCCGCGGGTGCCGTCGGCAGCGGCCAGGATGGCGTTGTAGGACTGGACCACGGTCTTGAGCTTGCTGCGCGTATTGACATCGGGTCCGTTCAGTTTGGCCACGGCGGCATTGATGCTGGAAAGATTGTTCACATCCACCGTTACCCCGTCCGCGCCGGCCGCGATGCCGGTGGCGGCATAGTCGGCCAGGCTCGGCGGCGGATTGGCGTTGCTGTCGTTGGCGTAGGCGACGATGGCGGCGAGCGCGTCGTTGCTGCCATCAATCAAGGCTTGCAGTTCGGCCACCGTATCGATCTGGTCGGCGGGCTTGCTGCGCAGGGCCTGCAGCAGCGCCTCCAGGTTGCCGCTCTCGGTGTTGACCACCAGATTGCGCAGGCCCAGCAGGCGCGCAGCGTCGGCCCATGCCTGGCGGCCGGCGGCGTCCAGCGTGTCCACGCCATGCTGGTCCAGGAACACGGCCACCGCCGCGCCCAGCGCCTCCAGCTTGGCGAGGCTGTCGACCTGGTCGCGGCTCTTGCGCTTGAGGACGTCATTGAGCAGGCTCAGGTGTGGCGCCACCTTGTCGCTGGGGCCAGCCGGATCGCTGATGCCCCAGATGGTCGCGCCTACGGTGATGTAATGCTCTGCCAGCGGATCGCTGCCGGGCGTGGCATCGGGCACCAGGTCCAGCCCGTTGGCCGCGGTTTCGTTGGCCTCGGCCAGGATGCGGGCGTAGGCATCGACAATCCCCTGCAGCAGCTCGGGGCTGGCCACCTTCGCTGCGCCGATGCGGGGGCCGGCCAGGATGGAATTGAGGGCGCTCACGCCGACCTGGTCCGCGCCGGTGATGCCCATGGCGGCGTAATCGGCCAGGGTCGGCGCGGTCTGCGTGGCATCCTCGGCATAGGCCTTGATGCGGGTTTGGGCGATGCGGGCGGTATCGGCCAGGGTCTGCAGTTCGGCCAGAGTATCGACGCCGCTGCCATCATCCGGGCTGGCCCGCAGCGCGGCCAGGACGGCGGCCATGCTGTCGGTTTGCAAGCTGCCCACGCCCAGTTGTGCCAGGGCCGCCTGCAAGGCCGTGGCGCGGCCGGCGGCGGTGGCGGGCAGGTCGCCGAGGTTGTCGGCGGCGATGTGGAGGATGGTGTCGCTGGCGCGGATGAAGGGCAGCAACTTGCTGACCGTGTCAATTTCTTCACGTTGCCTGCCATTGGCGGCCAGGGCGGAGTTGAGCAGGCCCAGGCTGGCGGCGCCTTGCGGCGCAGTGACGCCAAGGGCTTCATAGTGGGCTGCCTGCGGCGTCGGCCGGGTGCCATTGGCATTGCCGATCTGCCCCAGGATGACGCGATAGGCGTTGACGATGCCCTGCACCTGCGACGGCAGACGCACCTGCTCGGCGCCGATGGTCGGGCTGGCCAGGGCGGAATTGATGGCACCCACCAGCAGGGTGTCGTCCACGCCGCTCACGCCGATGTTCTTGTAGTCGGCCAGCAGCGGAGGGCTGGCGCTGTCGTCGGCGGCATAGTCGGCGATCCGGCCGGCACTGGCCAGGGCATTGGTGGCGCGGGTCGCCAAGGTGGCCAGGGTAGTGACTTCGCTGCCGTCATCGGCGGTGGCGGCAATGGCCGGCAGGACGATGCGCAACTGGTCGGCCGACAGTTCCGGGCTCACGTGCAGGCGTTTCCACTCGTCCGCGCTCAAGGTATCGGTCTTGCCGGCGGCAATGCGGATGACACGGCTGACGATGTCGGCCAGGCTGTCGAGCTTGGCCACGGTGTCGACCTCATCGCGGTTGCTGCGGTCGATGACATTGCCCAGCAGGGTGATGGCATTGCTTTGCGCGGGCGCATCGGCCGGACCCGGGAATCGGTTTTTCAGGCTCGTGACACCAACCCGGCTGTAGTCGGCCTCCACGGGCAGTGCGGTACTGTTGGCCACGCCATCGGCGGCACCCAGGATCAGGTTGTACGACTTGACCAGGGCGGCGATCTTGCTCCAGGAATCGACCGCTGCCACCCCGACCTTGAAGACGGCATCGTTGATCGAGGCCAGGTTGACGGCCGTGACCTCATTGCCGGCGACCTGCAGCAGCGCATGGTTGTACTGCGCCAGCGTGGGCTGGGTCAGCGACGGATTGGTCGGGTCGATGGGGCTCAGGTGCTGGGCGTAGTTCATCAGCACTTGCAGCGTGCCCAGGTCGAACGCGACCACGGCGCGGATCTCGGCCAGGGTATCGACCAGGCCATCGACCTTGCCCGGGCGCAGCGAAGCCGGCACATCGCGCAAGGCGTCGGCCAGGCGCGCCACATTGTCAGCGGTGACCCCGAGAACGCCCAGGGCGCTGAAGTCCTGCGCCGTCAGCGGCGTGGGCAGGTTGATGCCGGCCGCATGCTGCGTCACCCGCTGGGCGGCTGCGGCGATGGCCTCCAGCGCAGCCGTGGTGGCCACGTCATTGAGCGGCCGGCCATCGATGACCTGGCCCACCACGCGCGCGGCGGCTGGGCTGAGCGCCGTGCTCACGCCCAGTACGGTGTAATCGGCCCCGGTGGGCAGGGCGGCATCGGCGGTGTTGCCGGGGGTGCCATCGGCCACCGCAGCTACGCGCGCGGCGGCCTCCACGATGGCGTGCAGTGCGGCCACGGTATTGCTGCGGCTGGCCGGCAGGGTCTTCAGGGCGGCGTTGGCGAGCGTGAGGGTGGCCGGCTGATCGGTGCCGGGGATGGCCAGGCGCTCGAAGTCGGCCGTGGTCAGCGCCGGGTTGGTGTCGTTCTCGCCAAAGACCGAGGCCTTGGTCAGGACGGCCGTGGCGGCGGTGACCACGTTGTTGACCAAAGTTCTCAGGCTGGCGGTGTCATTGACCTGCTCCGGGTCCCCGGTGGCGGCCACGGCACGCAGGATGGCCGGCAGCAGCGCCGTATCGACAGGGGTTCCCAGGAGGTCCGACAGCCGGGTGGTGCCGTCGCTCTTGCGCAGGCCGAGCATGGCTTGTTCCGGCGCCAGGTCGCGCGCAACCTGCGCTTCCTGCAGTCGGGTCTGGGCGGCCGTCAACGCGGTTTGACGGGCCGCCTTGTCCGCCGCGCTGGCCTTGTCAAACGCTTCCTGTGCTGCGATGACGGCGGCTTTGGCCTGGTTGAGCGCCTGTTCGCGACTGGCCACCAGCACGATCTGCTCGATCACGCGGGTGCTGTCGGCGATGAAAGTCTGGGTACTGTCGGTGAAGTTGCCGGCCGCGTCGATCTGGCGCACCTGCAGGCGCGCCTTGCCGTTGCCCTGCGGGGTCTGGCCCAGCAGTCGCAGCTGGTCGCCGCTTTGCCAGCGGAACCAGCTGCCCGGCGTGAGCGCGACCTGATCACCGTTGGCATGCACCAGTTGCAGCGTGGTTCCATCGGTGCCGCTGCCGGCCAGCAGGCGCAGATGGACTTCGGCGCCGCTCTCGAAGGGCAGGCGCGGGGTGAGGGTGACGCCGCTCTGGATGGCAATGCCATCGTCATTGCTCACGCCATCGTCGCGGTTGGCGGCCATGGCCAGTTGCACCTGGGCGGGGGCGGTCTTGTCCAGCGTCAGGCGCAGGGGCGTTTCCAGTTCGCGTGCGCTGCCCTGGGCGACACCCGATTGGGCGGCGGTGCGCAGGATGCGCGCCTTGATCCAGACCGGTCCCTCGCTGTTGGTGAGCTTGGGCGCGGTGTAGCGGACCCGGCCGTTGCTGTCCGGCGCAGCGGCGGTGAGGTCGGTGGGGGAGAACCAGTCGCCGTAACGTGGTGCGTTGTCGGGGTCGAGGCCGGTGGCGACCTGGAACTCCAGGCGCTCGCCAAACTTGAGTACGCGGCTGAGCACCACGCGCACGGCGGCGTCGCTGGTGACCTGGTCGTCATTGCCCGGGGACGCGGTGGGCAGCGACTCGGTGCCGTTGTAGAAGGTGTCGTTGACCAGCGTGATCCTGTTGACGGCAAAGTCGGTCAGGCCGGGCGGGGTGGTGAGGTCCACACGTACATCGGTATTGCCCTTCCACACATTGTCGTTGACGCGGCTGTTGTCGCCATCGCTCACCGTGACCCGTGCCGAGACCGGC
This sequence comes from Herbaspirillum sp. CAH-3, assembly GCF_009668275.1. Lineage (NCBI taxonomy): Bacteria > Pseudomonadati > Pseudomonadota > Betaproteobacteria > Burkholderiales > Oxalobacteraceae > Herbaspirillum > Herbaspirillum sp. CAH-3. The sequence goes on from NZ_VSWE01000027.1 coordinate 45,222, forward strand.
TGCTCCAGCGTCACCCGCTTGAACAGGTCGATGGCAGCCTGGGGCGGCCTGAGCACGGCGATGCCGTTGCTGTCGGCAGTGCTGGGAGGCAGCTTGACGGTGATCTCCTGCCCTTGCGCATCGCGACCGACCAGGGTCACTTCGACCTTGGATTGGGGCGGCGCTTTCACTGCCAGGTTGCCGTTGATGAGGTCGTCCTGGTCCAGGACCTGCGTGCCACCGGCCGCAGGTGCCTGCCACGGCGCAGCGCCCGGCGTGGTGTTGCGGATCAGGATGGTCGGTTCGAGGATGCCCACGTGGTTCTGCAGCAGATAGTCGGTCACGCTGCTGCCGTCGGGCAGCTTCTGCAAGGAATCCAGCAGGGTGCGCGCCTGCTGGCGCTGCTCGGCGTTCCGGGTGACGTCGTTGGCGAGTGCGTTGAGCCGTTCGTTGAAGAGATCGGCCTGGGTGACCGGATCGCTCCAGCGCAGCCGGGTCGCCAGGGCGTCGGTGAACTGCAGGCTGTCGGCCAGCTTCTGGATGGCCGCGCCCTGATCGGCATAGCGGGTCTGGTCGGTTTGCTGGAGATTGGCGATGGCCTTCAAGGCGGCGCCGTAGTTGCGGGCGGTCACGCTGGCGTTGCTGGCGAAGTCCGGGTTGACCACGGCCGCGCCCTGCGCATCGGTGATGCTGGTGGTGATCAGCGCGCCGGAGGTGACATTGACCTTGAACAGGGCGCTCACTGCCGCGTTGGCGGCGGCCACGATGGGCGCGCCGATCTGGCTGGCGGCCAGGTTGGTCTGGCCCGATGCCAGGCCGGCCTTGAGCACCGCCAGTTCGGTCAGCGCCGTGACGTTGATGGTCTGGCTGCTGCCGTCGGCCAGCACCACCGAGCGCAGCACGGTTTTGCCGAGGTCAGCCACGCGCAGCGTGGCTTCGTCGGCAAAGTTGTCGGCCACGCCGGGCGTGTTGTCGCGCACGGCCAGCAGGATCAGGCCCTTGTAGTCGGACTGATCCAGCACCAGCGAATAGCGGCCATTGACGATCTGAACCGGTTTGCCGATCACGTTGCCCTGGCTATCGTAGGCGGTGATGGTGGCATTGTTGAGCGGGCCCAGGGCCGTCGCACCGGAGAGCGTGGCGGGCGGTTTGGCGGGCGTGGCAGCGTTGCCGGTGCTGCCACTGCCAGCTCCGCCACCACTACCGCCGCCGCCACCACCGCCTCCGGCGGCTGCCGCCAGCAGGCCCAGTCCGCCGGCCACCAGCGGCCAGGAGACCCCGCCGCTGCCGGCCTGGCCTGCCTTGTCGTTACCCGAATCGTTCAGCGAGGACGATGTGAGGTCGGATTTCTGGATCATCCCGCCGATGTCGGCCGGCTGCTTGAGGGCGCCCTCATCGGCCAGCGCGGCTGCCGGCTTGCCGTCCTCGATCTCCGGCCTGGCGTCGGCTTGCTCCTCGCTGTTGTCTTTGCTGGCGTCCTTGGCCTTGACCACGCGCTTGATGCCATAGCGCTTGATCTCCTTGGAGGTGACGGTAACGGCGGCATCGGGCGGGACTTCGATGTGGTTCAGTTTCTCGAAGACCTCGCCCAGGATCACGTCGCCATCGGCGAATTCCAGGACCAGCTGCGGCGAGTTAACCGCCGCCACGGCGCCCCGGCTGATGATGATCTTGTGGCCGTTCTCCAGGACCAGTGCCAGGTCCAGGTCGATGGCGCGCACGTCCTTGATGTCGCGCCGGTTGATGGTGCGCAGCAGGGTGCTGGCTTCGGTCAGGTTCAATACGGTAATGCTCATGTTGGCTGTTCTGTCGTTGAAGACATGCCTGATCGCGTCATCGGGCATGCATGTTGATCACGACTACGCCGGCCGCAGGACGGCAGAGGCCACGCTACCGCCCGGTGGGCAGGCATGACGATCATTGCGGCCGGGACAGGACTGTCCGGACCAAGGGTCTGCTCTCGGATCAGTGGGGCGAAGCCTGTCCCGGTGGAGGGAGCTGAAGCAGTTTTTTGCAGCGGCCGGCCAGCCTTGTCTCATGTTCTTTTGAGCTGACCGCGAACGCTGCGCATGACCTGTACTTCCGCCACGGCGTAGATTAACGGCGGAAATTATCCGTGGCGAGTCGTCGCCGGACTCTCGAAGAAATTCGATTTATTTGGCCTAGAAGCATATGTTTTGGGCGCTTCCAAAAGTGCGCCGAACCATGCCTGCAACCCGTCAAAACAAGATGACGAGCGATCAGAAATACTGGCCTTGGGGGCAAGGCGGGGCGCATCGGGGGGCGGTG
>NZ_VSWE01000028.1:0-45521 GCF_009668275.1 Herbaspirillum sp. CAH-3
CTGAAGCGGGGACCCTCCGAAGGAGGGCGGTGCAGTTGCGGTCGCCTTCTTTTGCTTACTTTTCTTGGCGAGACAAGAAAAGTGAGCGGCTGCCGGGCCGCCCCCGGCGCGTTCTTCCGACCGGAGAGAGAAAGTAATTAAGCTAGAGCGCAGGAAAGCAATCCGTGCAGACTGCCCCAAACCGCAAAATCAACACCGAAAAAAATACCGCCCAAAGGAGAAAACCCAAGGGCGGCACAGAATAATTCCAAAAAGGAATAAATCAGCGCTCCGAAAATGGATGCGTCTTCTTCCAATGTTCAGCGATATCGATGCGCCGGCAGATCCAGACTTTGTCATGTGACTGCACATAATCCAGGAAGCGTTGCAGGGCGCGGAACCGCCCAGGCCGCCCAAGCAAGCGGCAATGCATCCCGATGGACAGCATCTTCGGCGCCTCTTCACCCTCTTCATAGAGCACGTCGAAGCTATCTTTCAGGTACTGGTAGAAGTGCTCGCTGGTATTGAACCCCTGCGGCGTAGCAAACCGCATGTCATTGGAATCCAACGTGTAAGGCACCACCAGATGCGGCGCCTTCACCCCATCGCTGGTCTCCACTTCAGTCCAGAACGGCAGATCATCCCCGTAGTAATCGGAGTCATAGGCAAAGCCCCCATGCTCCACCACCAGCTGCCGCGTATTGGGCGAATCCCGCCCCGTATACCAGCCCAGCGGCGCGCTCCCGGTGAGCTCACGGAAAATCTGCACCGCCTCCCGCATATGCGCCCGCTCGGTCTCGATATCCATGTTCTGGTAATGAATCCACTTCAAGCCATGGCAAGCGATCTCATGCCCCAATTCCTGGAATGCCTGGGTCACATCAGGCGAACGCTGCAAGGCCGTGGCTACGCCAAAGATCGTCATCGGCAACCCGCGCTTCTCGAACTCGCGCAGGATGCGCCACACCCCCACCCGCGACCCATATTCGTAAATCGATTCCATCGACATGTGACGCGCCGGATAAGCCGCCGCCCCCACGATCTCGGAAAGGAATTGCTCCGACGCAGGATCGCCATGCAAGACGCAATTCTCGCCGCCTTCTTCATAATTGAGCACGAATTGCAAAGCCACCCGCGCCTGGCCAGGCCAGCGCGCGTGCGGCGGATTGCGGCCGTAGCCGGCCAGGTCGCGAGGGTAAGTTTGTTGCTGTGACATAAGTTCTTCGTTTGGCTGTCAAGAAAGGAAATCGCAGCGCCCGACCACAGCGCCGCAGGAAAAATCACACACGTGCAAAACCGCTGAGCAATCCATGATAAGCCTTGGGCAAGGGCCGCGCCCATTCACCCCCCTTGGCCGTGCCCAGCCCCAGTGCCACCAGCGACTCCGCCAGCTTGACCGCGGCGGTCACGCCATCGATCACCGGCGCACCAATGTCGCGGCCAATGGCCGCACACAGGTCGGCCATGCCCGCGCAGCCCAGCACGATGGCCTCGGCCCCGTCCTCGGCCAGCGCCCGCCGGCACTCCTCGGTAATGCGCGCCCGCGCATCGGACGCCGGATTCTCCAGCTCCAGCACCGCAATCTCGCAGGCGCGCACGTTACGGCAAAAACGCTGCATGCCGTAACGCTCGGCCAGGTGCCAGGCCATGCCGCTGGTGCGCGCCAACGTGGTCACCACCGAAAAGGAGGGCGCGACCAGGCTGGCCATGTGCATCGCCGCTTCAGCAATCCCGATCACCGGCCCCCGCGCCAACTCACGCGCCGCCGACAAGCCAGGATCACCGAAACAGGCAATCACGTAGGCATCCACGCCCTCGCGCTCACCCTGCTCGATTTCCTGCAGCAGCCCCGGCACGGCCAGCGCCTCGTCATAGTGGCTCTCGATCGAGGCCGGTCCCATCTGCGGACTCACGCCCGTGATCTCGGTGCCGGGGGCCGCCACCTGGCGGGCACAGGCCGTCATGGCCTCGGTCATGCTCATGGTGGTGTTGGGATTGATCAGCTTGATGCGCATGCTTGTTCCTTGATGCAATGAAGTCCAGGTCGGCGATGCTCAGCGCTTGCGCGCGAACATCAGGTAAAACACCGCGCCTAGCGCCGCACCGATGAACCAGGAGAAGTCCGCCGCTTTGCGCAGCTGCGGCAGCATCACGCAGGCCACGCAGACGGCAGCGGCCAGCACCAGCGCCTTGACCGCATCACGGTTGACGCCATTGGTGTACCAGTAACGGCCATCGGGACGCATGGTGTAGAGATCATCGACCTTCACCTGGCGCTGCTTGACCAGGTAGTAGTCCGACAGCAGGATGCCGTACAGCGGGCCAATGAAGCCCCCCAGCACATCGAGCGTGTAATGGATCACTTCCGGATTGCCGAACAGGTTCCAGGGCGTGATGAAGATCGAGGCCGTGGCCGCGATCATGCCGCCGGCGCGCCAGCTGATGCGGCTGGGCGAGAGGTTGGAGAAATCGAAGGCGGCCGAGACGAAGTTGGCCACGATGTTGATGCCGATGGTGGCCGTCAGGAAGGTCAGCGCGCCGATCACCGCAGCCGTGGTGCTGTCGATGCGCGAGACGGTTTCCACCGGGTCGGTGATCAGCTCGCCAAACACGGCGATGGTGGCAGAAGTCGTCACCACCGTGACTATCGAGAAGGCCAGGAAGTTGACCGGCAGGCCCCAGAAGTTGCCGCGCTTCACATCGGCGAAAGTATGGCAGTAGCGGGAGAAGTCGCCGAAGTTGAGCATCGGCCCGGAGAAGTAGGACACCACCAGCGAGATCGCCGTGATCATCACCGAGACCGCCGCCCAGCCGCTGTACTTGATCTCGCCCAGGTTGAGGCCCACGTTCTGCCAGCCAGCCTTGTAGATCATCCAGCCCGCCAGGATGAACATGACCACATAGACCGCCGGACCGGCAAAGTCGATGAACTTCTTGATGGTCTCCATGCCGTTCCAGAACACCAGCGCCTGCAACACCCACAGCAGCAGGAAGCCACCCCAGCCCAGCGTGGAGAGGCCGGCGAAGGAGTGCACGTGGACATCGGCATAAGGCTTCAATTCCGGGAAGAACTTCAGCACCACGACCACGAAGGCGGCCGAGGCCAGGTAGGTCTGGATGCCGTACCAGGCCACCGCGATCAGGCCGCGGATCATGGCGGGGACGTTGGCACCCAGCACGCCAAAGGACAGGCGGCTCATCACCGGATAGGGCACGCCGTGTGCCTGGCTCGGACGCGCCACCAGGTTGCAGAGCAGGTAGACGATGCTGATGCCGATCAGCAGCGAGATCAGCACCTGCCAGCTGGTCAGGCCCAGGGCGAACAGGCTGCCGGCAAACACGTAGCCGCCCACGCTGTGCACGTCGGACATCCAGAAGGCAAAGATGTTGTAGGAACCCCAGGTCTGTTTCTTCAGCGGGGCAAGGTCTTCATTGGTCAGGCGCGCATCGTCGGCGCCGGCGATATAGGCGCCGGGTGCAGCAGAGGGGGAAGCGTCGGTAGTCATGGCCGGTCTCCATCAAAGAGAAAGGTGGGGTGAAACGAATCACGCCCGGCCGCAGCCGGGCTGTTCAACGGACTTCCTGCATGCTCTTGTCGGCATGGTGGTGGTCACACGGTCGGTATTGCATTTGGCCGCGCGACGTGGCCCTGTTTGTTTCTCACTTCCTTTTTCCATCTTCCTGATCCTCCCTGGCGGGAAAATCAGGGTGTGCGCGCCGGCCCGTGGGTCACAGTCCCTTGCCGAGCACGGCACGCAGATCGAACTGGTCATCCGCATCCGGCCGTACCCGGTCCTCGCACAAATGCAAGTGATGTGCCATATGCGACTGGGCAGCGGCGACATCGCCTTTTTCCAGCGCTTCCAGCACGGTCTCGTGTTCATCGAAGGAGCAGGCGTTGTGACCCGGCGCCTCCGTCTTGGCGATCATCAGCGTGGTGCGCGAGACCAGCTTGCGCAAGGTGTCCACCAATAGCGCATTGCCGGTCAGCTCCGCCAGCGCCAGGTGGAACTGGGCGGAAAGCCGGATCCAGCGCGGCCGGTCACCGTTCAGGTAGCAATCCCGCTCTTCCTCCACCATGCGCCGCAAGCCGGCGATCTGGCGCGTCCCCGCCTCGCGCCCGACCTTCTCCAGCACCGCATGTTCGAGGATGTTGCGCAACTCGAACATGTCGCGCACCTCGGCATGCGAAGGGCTGGCGATGAAGGCGCCCCGGTTGGCTTCCAGGTCCACCATCCCCTCCGAGGCCAGGCGCGAGAGCACCTTGCGCACCGTGTGGCGGGCCGTGTCGTAGATCTGGCACAGGGTCTGCTCGGTCAGCTTGGTACGCGGCGGCAGGCGGTGCTCCATGATCGCGTCATAGATGTCCTGGTACATCCTCTCCTCGACCGCTCCCGTGCTTTCGCGCTCGCGCGCACTGGCGCGGGCCGGGGCGGCAGGGGGGCGTGCGGTTTTGCTGGCTTTGTTCATGATGCTCATGCTCTGGCTGGAATGACTGTCTGGAAGGTCTTGCCGGTCAACAACGAGGCGCATGGATCGTCAACAATCTGAAAATGGATTTGCAACAAAACGGGGCTCATTCTGCACCAAAAAGAATGCCCTGTGACCCTCTTTGGGTCACTGTCTGCGCGACTTTCGATGCTGCGGCGCAGCGCCGACGGGGCAAATTTCCCTTGTGAACAATGGTGTACCGCGTGCTGCATGGCGTAATCTTTATTCCAGAAATTGTTGTCAATCCGTGCGTACGATTGCGGCAAAAACGGGTGGTCAATGGTGTCGGTGGCACGCTGCAAAAGACGGGCCGGACCGTCGCCAATCCCCTGTCACGGCTATGCAAGAAGCGTGCTTGACCGCAGGGGATATGAAAAGAAAACGCCCGGCACGGGGCCGGGCGCGGTGTGGCGGGCTGCGGCGGGCTCAGTGGCTGGCGGCGTACTGTTCCAGCTCCTGGTGCAGGGTGGCCTTGTCTTCGTCAGACAGGAAGCAGGCATCGATGCCATTGCGCGCCAGCTGCAGCACCTGCTCGCGCGAGAGGTTCAGCGAGCGGGCGACGGCGTGGTAGTTGGCGTTCATGTAGCCGCCGAAGTAGGCCGGGTCGTCGGAGTTGACGGTCACGGCCAGGCCGGCATCGAGCAGGCGCGCCAGGTTGTGCTCGGCCATGTCCTTGACCACGCACAGCTTCAGGTTGGACAGGGGGCAGACCGTCAGCGGGGTGCGCTGTTGCGCCAGGCGCTGCATCAGGGCCGGATCTTCCTCGCTGCGCACGCCGTGGTCGATGCGTTCGACGTGCAGCACGTCGAGGGCGCCGATCACGTAGGCCGCCGGACCTTCTTCACCGGCGTGGGCCACCAGGCGGAAGCCCAGTTCGCGGCAGCGCGCGTAGACGCGTTCGAACTTCTCCGGCGGGTTGCCGCGTTCGGAGGAATCCAGGCCGATGCCCAGCCACAGGTCGGCGTACTGCTCGCGCAGCGGCAGTGCCGCTTCCAGGGTGGCAAAGGCGTCCTCTTCCGAGAGGTGGCGCAGGAAGGACATGATCATCACGCTGCCGAAGCCATCGCGGCGGCGCGCATCGCGCAGGGCGGCGGCAATGCCGGCGAATACGGTGGCGATGGGAATGCCGCGCTCGGTGTGGGTTTGCGGATCGAAGAAGATCTCGGCATGGCGCACATTGTCGGCTTGCGCGCGGGCAATGTAGGCCGCGGTCATGTCGTAGAAATCCTGTTCGGTGCGCAGCACGTTGGCGCCGGCGTAGTAGAGATCGAGGAAGGACTGCAGGTCGCTGAAGTTGTAGGCCGCGCGCAGGTCGTCGACCGAGGCGTAGGGCAGGGCGACGTTGTTGCGCTGGGCCAGGGCGAACATCAGTTCGGGTTCCAGCGTGCCTTCGATGTGCAGGTGCAGCTCGGTTTTGGGCAGGCCGGCGATGAAACCGTCCAGCGCGGCGCCGGTAGCGGAAGAAGAAATGACAGCTGAGCTCATGGAAACGACCCTTCAAAAATGGCTGGAACAGGGAAGGCAGGCGCGGGTTGAGACCCGATGGAGCCGCGCGACACCTCGCCGCGCCAGCATAGCCGCCTTCCGGACCCCGCATTATCACGCAAATCGCATACCCGGCTCCACAAAGGTAAAGGCCGGTATGCCGCTGAACCAAAGCGGCCGCACGGGCTCTGAGCAGCAGCATGGCTGGCTCCCGCCGGGCGGGACTTTGACGAAGATGCAAGGAATTCTCGCCAGCACCGGGCAAGACATGTTTAAATGCTAAGCTTCTTGGGGGAAACGAATGCGCAAGTCGATCAGGGAAAGCATGCAGTGGATCGTGGGTGGCACGGTGCTGGTGGCCATGTCGGGATGTTCGGTGATGCCGTGGACGGAAGCCGAGGACCCCACGGTAGTCCCTTACAAGACCATTCTCAGCGGTTCCTACCAGGGTTTCCTGAAGAACTGGGATGAGCAGCGTCAGCCGGTCTTCTGTGCCCTGATCCGCAGCCGCGCCGAGTGGGACCGCTGGATGCAGCCGGCCCCGGTGATGAACGACAAGCGTCCCTTCGGCCCCTCGGCTGATCATTTCGAGCGCAAGCAATACCTGGTGGTCGCGCGCAGCATGAGCGCCCCGGATGCGGCCGAGCGCCCCCATGTCTTCACGCCCTTGTCGCTGCGTCTGCGCGACGGCACCCTGCGCCTGAACTATCTCTATCGCGCACCGGCTTCCGGTGCTTCGTATCGCATCAAGGATTACCTGATGGTGGCCATTCCCAAGGAAAGGTTCACGACGGGGCCGGTGGTGTTTTATGAGAATGACCGGAAGGTGTGTGAAGTCGACCGGTAACGCTCAGGCTGGCCGCATCGCCAGCGACATCCGTGCAGGACATGAATGAAAAAGCCGAAGGCGAGCACCTTCGGCTTTTTCTTTTCTGACTCAGGCTGACACGTGACGGCTTCAAGCCCCCTGCGTCATCCCAATGAACTGCTGCAATTCCGGCGTCTTGGGATTGCCGAACAATTCCTCCGGCGGTCCGATCTCATGCACCTTGCCCTGGTGCATGAACACCAGCCGGTTGCAGACTTCGCGCGCAAAGCGCATCTCGTGCGTCACCATCAACAGCGTCATGCCTTCCTTGGCCAGGCCGCGCATGACGGTCAGTACTTCGTTGACCAGTTCCGGATCCAGCGCCGAGGTGATCTCGTCACACAGCAGGGCTTGCGGATTCATCGACAGCGCGCGGGCAATGGCCACGCGCTGCTGCTGGCCGCCGGAGAGTTGGTCCGGAAATGCATCGAACTTGTGGCCCAGCCCGACCTTCTCCAGGTTGGCCTTGGCGGTGGCCATCGCCTCGGCTTCGCTCGTGCCCTTGACGATCATCGGTGCAATCATCACGTTGCGGCCCACCGAAAGATGCGGGAACAGGTTGAACTGCTGGAAGATCATGCCGACCTTCAACCGCAGGTTGCGCAGCTCCAGTTCGCTGGCACCCAGCTTGGCGCCGGCTACGCTGATGTTGCCTTCGTCGATGCTCTCCAGGCCGTTGATACAGCGCAGCAGCGTGGACTTGCCCGAGCCGCTCTTGCCGATGATGGCGATCACTTCACCCGGTTCGACGTCCAGGCTGATGCCCTTGAGGACTTCGTTGTCGCCGAAGCGTTTCTTGACGTTGTCAATGGCGATGAGCGGCATTGTATTTCCTTTCTAAAGACTGGCTGTACTTGGACAGCGGCCAGCAAAGCACGAAGTAGAAGGCGCCCACGATGGCAAACACCGTGAAGGGGCGGAAGGTGGCATTGGTGATGACGGTGCCGGCCTTGGACAATTCGATGAAGCCGATGATGGAGGTCACCGCAGTGGACTTGATGATCTGTACGCCAAATCCCACCGTCGGTGCAATCGCAATACGGAAAGCCTGCGGCAGCACGATGTAGCGCATCTGCTGGAAGTAGCCCATGGCCAGTACCGATGAGGCTTCCCACTGCCCCTTGGGAATGGCTTCCACGCAGCCGCGCCAGATCTCGGCGAGATACGACGCGCTCCAGCACATCAGTGCCAGTCCGGCTGCCAGCCAGGCCGGCACTTCGATACCGAACAGCGCAATGCCGAAGAAGACCAGGAACAGCTGCATCAGCAGCGGCGTGCCCTGGAACAGTTCGATGTAGAGCCGTGCGACTTGCCGCAGCCAGTTCTGGCGCGAGGTGCGCATGAAGAGGATGACCAGGCCCAGCGCGCCGCCGAGCACGAAGGTGACCAGCGACAGCAGGATGGTCCAGCGCCACGCCAGCATCAGGTTGCGGACGATGTCCCAGGTAGTGAACGTGATCATGCGGTCCTCCGGGCGGTGATGAAGTAGTTGCCGATCAGGCGCAGCAACTGGCGGAGCAGGATGGCCAGTACCAGGTAGATGGCGGTGGCGACGATGTAGGCTTCGAAGGCGCGGAAGTTGCGGCCCTGGATGTAGTTGGCCGCGAAGGACAATTCTTCCACCGCGATCTGCGAACACACCGCCGAGCCCAGCATGACGATGACCACCTGCGAAGACAATGCCGGCCAAATTTTCTGCAGCGCCGGACGCAGGATGATGTGGCGGAAGATCTGCCCGCGCGACATCGACAGCGATTGCGCCGCCTCGATCTGCCCGCGCGGAATCGCCTGCACGCCGGCGCGGATGATCTCGGTGCTGTAGGCGCCCAGGTTGATCACCATGGCCAGGATGGCCGCCGTGATTTCACTGATGTGGATGTTCAGCGAAGGCAGGCCGAAGAAGATGAAGAACAGCTGCACCAGGAAGGGCGTGTTGCGGATGATCTCCACATAGCCGCTGACGATGGGTTTGAGCCAGCCCGGCCCCTGTGTGCGCGCCCAGGCACCAAAGATGCCCACGGCCACGCCCAGCACGCCGCCGATGGCGATGAGCTCGGCGGTGGTCGCCACACCCTTGACGATGACGTCGGTGTAGTCGAGCGTGGAAAGAAAATCGAATTGATAAGCCATGATGTCGTGTCTGCCCTGCCTCGAAAATGCTGCGTTTGCCGGGTTGTCCGCCTGCCTGCTGCCGGGGTGAAACTGTATTGCTGCTGTATTGCTGCTGTATTGGTGCTCTCTGGCGACCGTATTGCCGTCGCCTTGTGGACTGTACTGGTGCGTTCCCGCAACTGTCATGCCGCACACCACGAGGGTGTGCGGTCACTCCAGCAAATTACAGGCCAGCCGGCAGCGGCAGGCCCAGCCACTTCTGGGAGATGGTGTTGAGGCTGCCGTCCTTCTTGGCATCGGCTAGGATGGCGTCGACCTTGTCCTGCAGCTTCTTCTCACCCTTGTTCAGGCCGATGAAGCAAGGCGAATCCTTGATCAGGAACTTGGTCTCGGGCTTCTTGGGCGGGTTCTTGGCGATGATGGCGGCGGCCACCACGTTGCCGGTGGCGACCAGTTGCACCTGACCGGAGAGGAAGGAGCTGATGGTGCTGTTGTTGTCTTCGTAGCGCTTCACGGTCGCCGAGGCCGGCACGATCTTGGTCAGTTCCAGGTCTTCCACCGAACCACGGGTCACCGCAATGGTCTTGCCTGCCAGGTCGGCGGCGCTCTTGACCGGCAGGTCGGCCGGGCCGAACACGCCGTTGAAGAAGGGCGCATAGGCGGCGCTGAAGTCGATCACTTTTTCACGCTCGGCGTTCTTGCCCATGCTGGAGATGACCAGGTCGACCTTCTTGGTGGTCAGGTAGGGAATGCGGTTGGCGCTGGAGACCGGGATCAGTTCGACCTTCACGCCCATCTTCTTGGCGATCAGGTTGGCCACGTCGATATCGAAACCCTGGGGCTTGAGGTCGCTGTCGACCGAGCCGAAGGGCGGGAAGTCGGCCGGGACGGCCACGCGCAGCGTGCCGTTCTTCTGGATATCGTCCAGGGCGTCGGCGCGGGCAGCCGAAGCGGAGAACATCATGGCGCCGGCCATCAGGCCGAGCAGGAGTTTGGTCAGTTTCATAGCAGTTTCCCTTGGGTTGACGTCATTGACTACGTTGATGAGAGGCCTGTTGTGCAGCTCAAGGCCCTTTGCTTTGCTGGCGTGGCGGCCCGGTCTCGCTCGCGGCCCCCGGCCGCGATACCGATGCCAGTGCCTGTCGCAGCGGTTCCAGCGGATCGCTGCTGCGCACCTGGGTGAGCCCTGATTCCACATGTTGCAGGTGGTCCTGCATCAGTTGCTCTGCCTGTTCCAGATCGCCGCGCTCCAGCGCCTCGACGATCAATACATGTTCCGAACACGAATCCTCCGCCTGCTCCGACGACTGGTGCAGCATGGCCGTCAAGGTGGTGCGTGCGGTCAGGTCGCGCAGCGTTTCCGACAGCAGCGAGTTGCCCAGGCATTCGCACAGGCAGACATGGAAATCCCCCAGCAGGTAGCTGCGTGCCCCCACATCGGCCCCGGCGATGGCCGCCTCTTCGCGGGCGATGTGGTCGCGCAGCTGGCCGATGGCCTGCGTGCTGATCGGCCGCACCCGCGCCTGGCGCAACAGCCCCAGCTCGATCACGCGGCGTGCCTCGAAGGCTTCGCGCGCCTGTTCGGCGGTAGGCTCGATGACGAACCAGCCGCGCCGCGCACTGACGGTGACGATGCCGCGCGCCATCAGCCGGGTCAGCGCTTCGCGCACCTGGGTGCGCGAGACGCTGAACAGGTCGGCCAGCTGCTGTTCGCCCAACCGGGTCCCCGGCGCCAGTTGCTTGGCGAGGATGGCCTCGGTGATGCGGACCGCAATCTGCGACGACGACTTGGCGGAAGGATCGATGCTCATGTCCTCTCCTCAGCAAGTTGTGTGCCACGCTGATATACAAGATTGGCATACAACAACCCGCGACGATTATTGGCGGCCAGGCGCCGCTGTGGCAAGGGTTTGCGACCGGTGTCGCAGTACGGTCACGACCGCGGGAGGGGCGGTGATGCGGCGCAAAACGGGTGAAATGAAGGTTTGGGGGGCAGCCGCTGCCTGCTTTTGGTGCGTGCGGGCCGACCACAAGCGCGGTTGGCTTGCCCTGCTTTTGTGCGCCGCAGGGTGACCTGTGAAGGAATTGGCAGTTTTAGCCGTCAAATTTTTGCGGTTAGGCGGCAATATATTCACTTGAAGACACAGCTAAATTCCCTCCCGGTAATAAACTTGCAGTTGAATCTAGTTGGAATTTGATACAAATTGCTAACAAGCGCACCAGGAAAATCTGAAGAATTCGAACAACAAGCGGGGGATGGCAGCTCATCCGAGTCAGGATTTTCCGGATGCCAACAAGGACGTAGCCATGGTTTCATGTGGCCGGCCAAATTCATGACAAAATATCAGGGAGAGCACGTGCCGCGCTCAGCAGCAAGCCAAGCCTTACAACAATCAGCTGGTCGGACCTGGCGCGCCTTGCGGGCGCTGGCCTGGACCCTGGCCGCCGGCGCGGCGGCGCTGGTGACCGGTGCAGCACCGGCCCAGAACCCGGCCCCGAGCCCGGCGGCAGCAAGCGCGGCCGCGCCGACATCCATTGCCTTCTATTACGGCCCCAATCCCCCGCTGGCCGACCTGCAGGCCTTTGACGTGGCGGTGGTGGAACCGGCCTTCGTGCGCGACCCGGCCGCGCGCACACGCAGTGCGGCCAATGGTGCGCACCAGCTGTTTGCCTATGTCTCGCTGGGCGAGGTCCAGCCTTCACGGCCTTACTACAAGCAGATGCCGCCCGGCCTGCTCAGGGGCGACAACGCCGCCTGGGGCAGCCGCGTGATCGACCAGACCGCACCCGGCTGGCGCGACTTCTTCCTCGACAAGATCGTGGCACCCTTGTGGGCGCAGGGCTGGCGCGGTTTCTTCCTCGATACCCTGGATTCATACCAGCTCTTTGCCAAGACCGATGCCGAGCGCGCCGCCCAGACCCAGGCCATGATCGCCACGCTGCGCGAATTCAAGCGCCGCTATCCGCAGGCCAAGCTCATCCTCAATCGCGGCTTCGAACTGTTCCCGGAGGTGGCACCGCTCACTTACGCGGTGGCTGCCGAATCGCTCTATCGCGGCTACGATGCCGGCCGCCGCAGCTATGGCGCCGTAACCGACAATGACCGCGCCTGGCTCTCCGGCCAGCTGCGCACCATCCGCGACCGTTATCGCCTGCCGGCCATCGCCATCGATTACGTCGATCCGTTCCAGCCGGGTGCCCGCGCCCTGGCGCGCGAGACGGCCAACAAGATCAGCGCCGACGGCTTCCTGCCCTGGGTGGCCGATGGCACCTTGATGTCCATGGGCGTGTCCACTGTCGAACTGGTGCCGCGCAATGTGCTGGTATTGCTGGATGTGGCCCAGGGTGATGACCTGCATACCACCGAGGCCCAGCGCTTCCTGGGCATCCAGCTGAACCATCTCGGCCTGCGCTACGAATTCCGCGAAGTCGGCCGCGAGGGCCTGCCCACCGAGCCGCTGGCCGGGCGCTATGCGGGCGTGGTGACGTGGTTTCGCAGCGGCACCGATCACCAGCGACTGGGCCCTTGGATAGGGCAGCGCATCAAGGAAGGCGTGCCGGTGGCCATCTTCAATGCCTTCGGTTTCCAGATGACCAAGCTCAGCGCGGGCATGCTGGGGCTGACCAATTTTGCCGCACCGTCGCCGGAGCAGCTGGAGGTCACGTATGCCGACCCCGAACTGATGGGGTTCGAGACCAAGCCGCGCGTGGACCGCACGCAACTGGAACTGGTGCGCCTGACCGATCCTGCCGCCAAGTCGCTCCTGCGCATGAAGGATGGCCGCAACAATACCTACGATGCGGCCGCCATCATGCCTTGGGGCGGTTTCGCCCTGGCCCCGTTCGCCACCACCACGCTGCAGGTGATGGACCCGCCGCGCTGGGTGCTGCAGCCCATGCTGTTCCTCAAGCGCGCGCTGCGCCTGCCCGAACTCCCGGTGCCGGACGTCACCACCGAGGGCGGCCGGCGCATCCAGACCAGCCACCTCGATGGCGATGGTTTTCCTTCCAAGGCCGAGTATCCGGGCTCGCCCTTTGCGGTCGAAGTACTGCAGCGGGAGATCTGGGACCGTTACCGTTTTCCCGTGACGGTCTCGGTGGTGGAGGGCGAGCTGAGCCCGCAGGGCGTCTATCCGCAGCTCTCGGCGCAGACCACGGCGCTGGCGCGCAAGATGTTCACGCTGCCTTACGTCGAGCCGGCCAGTCATTCCTTCTCGCATCCCTTCAACTGGGCCGATGCGATGTATGACACCCGTACCGCCGACATCAACCAGATGGATGGCGATGCCTCGCGCACGCTGGACATCCCGAACTACAAATTCAACCTGCAGCGCGAGATCAAGGGGTCGATGGACTACATCAACAAGACCCTGCTGCCGCCGGGCAAGAAGGCCGAGGTCTTCCTCTGGACCGGCAACTGCGTGCCGCCCCCCGAGGCCATCGCCCAGACCTACCTGGACGGCTTCCTCAACATGAACGGCGGCGACACCATGATCACCAGGAGCCGCAACACCTGGACCGACATCGCCGCGCAAGGCGTGCGCAAGCAGGGCTGGTACCAGGTCTTCGCGCCCAACCAGGACGAGAACGTCTACACCGGCAACTGGACCGGACCCTTCTACGGGTTCGAGCGCGCCATCGAAAGCTATGAGTTGACCGGCGAGCCGATCCGCTTCAAGGCCGTGGACATCTACTACCACTTCTATGCCGGCACCAAGCCCGCCTCGGTGGCGGCGCTGCACAAGATCCACCGCTGGGCCGAGGCGCAGCCGTTCACGCGGCTGTACGTGTCGCAGTACATCCGCAAGGTCATCGATTTCGAAAACACCAGCATCGCCCGTACCGCCGATGGCACGCTGGTCTATCGCACCGGCGAGTACCTGCGCACGCTGCGCATCCCGGCTGGTGCCCCTGACGTGGACTTGTCACAGCCCGGCATCGCCGGGATCGCACCAGGCCCCAGCGGCCGTTACCTGATCACCTCGGCGGGCGAAGTGCGCATCCGCCCGCGCAGCACCAGCGAGCAAGCCGATGCGTCGCCGGCCTTGCCCATGCTGCTGGAGGCGGCCGGGCAGGTCGGTGATTTCCAGCGCAGCATCAACGGCAACAAGGCCGAGCTGCGTTTTTCGCTCACCGCCAATGGCGTCACGACCTTCAGCATCAGTGGTGCGCGTACCTGTACTGCTACCGCCGACGGCGTGGCGCTGGCCAAGGGCAAGTCGGTCAGCATCACCGGCCAGGCGTGGTATCGCAATTTCACCGGCAAGACTGCAGTTCACCAATATGACATTGGCTCCGCAACCGCCCCGCTCGCGACAACACGGCACCTGGTACTCGTTCAATGCACCTTATGAACGGGCCAGGCTGTTCTCGCCCTGGACGATCGCCGGCTTCGCGCTGGCGGTCGGGACGGTACTCGCCCTGGTCTACCCCAAGGTCTCGCTGCAGCAGCGCCTGGAAGTGGCCAATGCCAGCGGCAAATCCGACCTGCTGACGGTCGAGTACATCAAGGTCTTCCTCAAGGCCCAGCCAGGCAATGCGGCGCTGCGCGCCGAGCTGGTCAAGCAGATGATCGACCTCGGCCAGTTCGGCGAGGCGCGCGCGCAACTGGCCTTGCTGCAGATGGACAGCAGCGCCGACGCACGCATGTCGGCGGCCTGGCTGGAATACCGCATCCGCCAGCAGGAAGTCTTCGCCCTGCCGAAGGATGCGCCGGAGCGCACGCCCTTGCTGGCGCAGCTGCGCGAGCAGCTCAATGTGCTGATGACCTATCCGCTCACCGCGCAACAATGGCTGACGCTGTCGCAGGATGCCCTGGCGCTCGGTGACGGTGAATCCGCTCGTGCCGCCTTCGCGCGCCTGCTGGCCGATCGCAGCACGGCCGACATGTCCTACACCGAAGCGGTACGCTTGGGCCAGCAAAGCCTGGGCGTGGGCGATTACCACAGCAGCGCCGCCTTCTACCTGCTGGCCATGCAGCATGCCGGTTCGCTGGCCGCGCGCCGCGAGAATTTCCTCGACGCGATGCGGACCCTGCAGGCCGGCGGCTTCTACCAGGAAGCGCTGGCCGCCGCCGAGGCCAACCTCGGTCCGCTGGCCAATGACAAGACCGTGCTGCTGTACCTGACACGGCTGGCCCAGGCCGCCAATCGTCCGGATGCCGCCGAGCGTTACGTGAAGCAGTTGCTGCAACTGTCGATGGCGCGTGCGCTGGCGCCGCTGGCGGCCGCGCGAACCGGGCAGGGCGGTGTGGTGGCCGTGTCCATGCACGATTTCAGGCAGTCGCTGCAGCAGATGCAATCGCTGCTGCACCACCCGCAGCGCCTGCAGCATGAACTGCAGCGCGCGCTGCAGCAGGGCCGCCTGCTGCGCGTGGCCGGGGAGAACCAGCCCTCGGCAGCCGATGTGGCCTCCAGCCGCGCGCTGGCCAGGCTGCCCTTTGATGAGGAGATCTACACGCTGGCCTACAACGTCTTCCTGGCCAATCGCAACCTGGTCGATGCGCGCCTGCTGGCGCAATCGGCGGTGCGCCAGCGTCCCGATGACGCGGCCTGGCGCAAGCGGCTGGCGGAGATTTCCGAATGGAGCGGCGTGCCGGAACAGGCCACGCCGCAATGGCTGGCCTATGCGCGCCTGTCGGGCGATGAAGTGGCGTGGGACAACGTCCTGCGGGCTGCCGCCGGGACCTTTGAACAAGACATGCTGGTGGAAGCCCTGCAGCACAAGATGCAGGTCGAGCCCGGCAATGCGCAGTGGGTCAACCTGCTGGTGGCGCAATACGAAAACATCGGCCAGCCCGAGCGCGCAGCGGCCTTGCTGGAAGAGCGCCTGCGCGGCAAGCCGGCACGCACCCCCGATGCCGCCACCGAGCGCAAAGGTACGATGGAAGCGCTGGCCAAGCTGTACCTGCGCATGGGCCGCGATGATGCTGCGCTGGCCACCTTGCGCCGCCAGCGCGAGGAGTTCGGCCCTTCTGCCACCAACGCCCTGATGACCGCCAATCCCCTGTACCTGCGTGGCCGCCTGGACGATGCGCTGGAGGTGCTGCGCGCTGCCGCCAAGGTGGCGCCGGACGGCAATGCCGACTTCTGGCGCACCTATGCGGAAGTGTCGCGCTACATGGGCCTGAATGAAGAGGCGCGCATCGGCTACGACCGGCTGCTGGCCGCAGACCAGGCTGCCGAAGGCGACATGAGCAACATGATGGTGGTCATCCAGGATCGCGAACCCCGTGCCGCCGCCGAGCTGGCCGAGTTCGGTTTCCACCGCACCGGCGTACCCAATTTCGCGGTGCAGGCGCTGACCTATCGCCTGCGCCTCAATGACCTGGAGGGCGCGCGCGCTTTCCTCGCCAGCCTGACCCCGCAGCAGAAGGCGGCATTGGAAAAATACGTTCCTTTCCTCAGCGTGCGTTCTTCGGTCAGGCAATTGCAGCGCGATCTCGACGGGGCGCGCGCCGACATGCGCCTGGCCCTGTCGCTGGCACCGCGCGCGGCCGATGTGCGGGCCGAGACCCTCTGGGTGCTCATCGCCACGCGCGATGCGGCACTGCTCAATCGCGCCCTGACGATGTGGGCGCATGAGGCCGAGACCACGCCGCAACTGTGGGGACCGTATGCTGCGGCCAACATGTCGCTGAACCGCCAGGACCAGGCGCTGCACTGGTTCCGCAAATCCGGTTTCCCGCATGACGATTACCTGTGGCTGATGAGTTATGCCGAGGCACTGGATGCCACCGGCCAGCCCGACCTGGCCTGGCGCATCCGCCGCCATGCCTGGCTGGAAGTGCGCAATCCGCAACTGCTGCGCAATGTCCCGCCCGGACAATTGCACGAGTGGCGCGATCGCCTGGCGGCGCTGGCACCGCTCTTCATGAGCGCCGATGACAGTGCGCGCGTCATGCGCGCGCTGTTGCGAAGTGACGTGACGCTGCCGCCGCCCCCGGACGACCAGCCCGTCCCCGCCAATGGCCCGGCCCTGCTCAAGGACATGCAGCAAGCCGCGCGCAGCGATGCGCGCCAGCGCAGCCAGGATGAGGCGCTGTCAGCACGATTGGCGCAAGGTCCGGCGGCACTGTTCGCGCCCACGAACGATACCGGCCAGCGCCCGGGCGATGATGCGCGCTTGTCTTCCGGCGCGCGCGAACTGGCGCTGGCCTATGCGATGAACCAGAACCAGTCCGACCTGGCGCGCACCTGGCTGGCCACACGCTTTGCCCGGCAGCTCGACAAGCCGCTATGGGGCGAGCTGGCCATGGCGCTGGCCAGCGATGACCGCCAGCGACTCAACACCATGCTCGACAACCTGGCCGACTGGTTGCCCATGTATGACCGCGTCGAAGCGGCACGCGTGGCCGGGCGCGTCGGCCTGGCGCAGACACTGGCCTTCGACCAGCTCGAACGCCTGCCCGCTGACGACGAACTGCACGGACGGCTCACGGGCCTGGTCACCGATGAGCCGCCGCGCTTCTCGACAGGCTTCACGTCCACGCGCGAATTCCCGCTGGCTACCAAGCTCTTCACGGCCAATGCCGGCGTGGCGCTGACACCGGGCACGCGCTTCTACTTCGGCTATACCGAACGGCACCAGACGGTCAACGACACCACCTTGCTGGGCGATGTGCCGGCCGTGGATCGCCTCTTCGAATTCACCCTGCGCAGACGTATCGAGGATGGTTTCGTCAGTGCCAGCCTCCAGCACCGCGATGCGATGACTTCCTTCAACGGGCTGCGCCTGGAATTCTCGCAGCAGCTCACGCCCAAGATCACGCTCTCCGGCAATGGCGGGCTGAACCTGGCGGCCATTGATTCGGCACTGATCCGCGTGGGCGGACGGCGCAGCGGCGGCGAGCTGAACCTGAACCTGCAATTGAGCCGTACCGAATACCTGCGCCTGGGCGGCGGCCTGCAGCGCTACCAGACGCAGTCCGGCACGGCGCTGGGCAATGGCCGCACCCTCAATGCCGAAATCGGTACGCACCTGCGCGTGGAATATCCCAACCTGACCCTGCGCGGCTTCGTCAACGATGCCAAGTTCAGCGATCGGGGTGCCAGCGATGAGCAGATCGCGCGCCTGGTCCCGGCCGGCAACGATCCCACGGGCTTTCGCTACATGCCGCTGGATGCGCGTTCCTGGGGCCTTGCACTGGGCGCGGGGACCGTCATCGAAAACGCCTATACCCGCGCCTGGCGCCCGTATGCCGAGTTCGGCCTGACCCGTACGTCCGACATCGGCTGGGGCCGCAACCTGCGTGCCGGCATCGCCGGCAGCGTGCTGGGACAGGACGTGCTGTCGGTGGCCGCGCAGAGTACCAGCGCCACCCCCAATACGCCGCAGCGCGGGTTTGAATTGAATGTGCTCTACAAATGGTTCTATTGAAATTGAAACCGAAGGTGAAGACCTCGCTGTCCGTATCGTGTAAAAAATGATTGATCAACGAAATCGATGAATCAGCCCTCATTAATCTCTGGCCGCGAAAGGCCGCGCATCGCTCCAAGGTGACCACCATGACAAACAAGATCCTTTCCATGCTGTACAAACTCGGCAGCGCTGCCGTACTCGCCCTGGGCCTGGCCGCCTGCTCCACCACCGACATCGGCCAGGCGCCGGTGGTGCCGGCTGATGCCCGCTGGGGTTTGCTGCCCTTCGCCAATCACACCGAGACCCCGCAGGCCGGACTGCGTGCCGAGTCGATCTCGGAAAGCATTCTGCGCGCCAACGGACTGGCCGAGCTGCGCCGCTATCCGGCTTCGCTCAACAATGAAACCTTGTTCGAACCGATGGACCGCAAGCAGCTCGATGCTGCCCTCGACTGGGCGCGCAGCGAGAACATCGCCTATGCGCTGTCAGGCACTGTCGATGAATGGCGCTACAAGGTCGGCATCGACGGCGAGCCGGCCGTGGGCCTGACGCTGCAATTGATCGAGGTCTCCAGCGGCAAGGTGGTGTGGGCTGCGGCCGGTGCCAAGAGCGGCTGGAGCCGCGAGGCGCTCTCGGCCGTGGCCCAGAAGCTCATGCGCAACCTGCTGTCCCCCCTGCGCTCGCTGGCGCAGAGCGCTGCGGCCGTCAATGCCGCAAGCGCCGGCGAGGCGGCACGGGGTAGCGCACCGCAGGCCGATGCACTCACCAGTACTTCGGCTCCCGCGACGCCGCGCCCCTGATGGGAGAGAACGTGAACGAGCGCCAACGGCCCGCCTCCCCACCGGCCTCCCCGCCAAACGGCAGCGGCCGGCCATGGGCCGCCTCGCCGCGACCGGCCGCTACGGCAGCACAGAAGCGCCAGAAATTCTGGTCGCGCTTCTTTACGCGCTTCGATACCGACAGCGGCTCACCCCGCAAGGCGGCGCTGCGCATCGTCGAGACCATTGCGCTGGTGGCGGCCGCGCTGGCCGTGGCATGGTGGCTGGCCCCGGAAGATCCCTTCGGGCTGCAGGCGCAATTCCCCTGGCTGTGGCTGATGCCGGCCATCCTCGCCATGCGCTACGGCAGTACGCTGGGCGTGGTGGCCGTGGCCACCATGCTGGGCGGCTGGTATCTGCTCATGCATGGCCATCAGGAGGACGAGGCGCAAGCCGTGGTGTCGGCGGCGCAAGCCTTCCCGCAAGCTTATTTCCTGGGCGGGCTGGTGCTGACGCTGCTGTGCGGCCAGTTCGCCGAAGTGTGGAATGCACGCAGTCGCCGCCTGCGCGGGGTCAATGCCTACCTGGAAGAGCGCCTGACCATGCTCACCAAGAATCACTTCCTGCTGCGCCTGTCGCACGAGCGGCTGGAACAGGATCTGCTGTCCAAGCCGCTGACCCTGCGTGAATCGCTGGACCGCATGCGCGCCCTCACGCTCACGCAATACCTGCTGGACCCGGCGCGCATGCCGGCGCCGGATGCCTTCCTGCAGATCCTGGTGCAGAGCTGCCAGGTGGAATCGGCCTCGGTCTTTGCCTGCGACGTGCATGGCCACGTCCTGCCGGAAGCGGTGGCCAGCGTGGGCAAGGTCACGCCGCTGGTGGCCGATGATCCGCTGGTCCGTTACTGCCTGACCCAGCAGAAGCTGGGCCACATCCAGACCGAGAGCCTGAACCAGACCCTGCGCAACCAGAGCCGCTACCTGGTCTGCGCGCCCTTGCGCAATTACGAGGGCCGCCAGTTCGGCTTGCTGGTGGTGGAGCACTTGCCCTTCCTGGCCTTGAACGAAGACACGCTGCAACTGATGTCGGTGCTCATCGACTACTACGCCGACGGCATCGAGATGGGCGACAGCGCCCGCGCCATCCTGCAGCAGCTGCCGACCTGCCCGCCGGAGCTGGCGGTGGACCTGGTGCGCCTGCATCGCCTCAAGCGCAGCACCGACATCGATTCCTCGCTGGTGGCGCTGGTCTTCGGCGACGACGAACTCTCGCGCGACATGTACGACCAGGTCCGGCGCCTCAAGCGTGCCGCCGATGTGGTCTGGACCTACAAGGCCGGTGGCCGCAACGTGTTGATGACCCTGTTGCCGCTGGCCGGACCGGCAGCGGTCGATGGTTACCTGATGCGCATCGAGACTGCCTCGCACGCGCAGTTCGACAACAAGTCCCTGGCCAACTTCGCTGCCGCGCACACCGCTGCCCTGGGCAGCGATGAGCCCATGCGCCTCTTGATCAACCTGGTGGAACGCTGTGCTGCTTAAACTCTCCGCTGCCGGTCTGAGTTTCGAGACCGCCTCCGTCGCCTTGCTGCTGCAGGGCGGCAACGGGCTGGGCGTGCTCTCCGCTTACCTGCTGCTGCACATGGCCTCGTCGGCGCTGTTCGCACTGGCCATCGCCCAGGTGGCGCCACCGCAGTACCGGCGTCCGCGCACGGCCTTGCTGCTGTACCTGTTCTTCTTCAATTTCTTCATTCCCGTCGGCGGCATGCTGTGTGCGGTGGTGGCCTTGCTGGTGGCCGTGCTCTGGCCCAAGGACAAGCCGGAAGACCACTTCGATACCAGCCAGGCACCGGCCTTCGTCACCGCGCGCAGGCGCGAGGGCAGCGGCTTTTCCGGCAACCGCGTGCGGGCCCAGCTGGGCAACGTGGCCACGCCCGTGGACAAGCGGCTCAACGCCCTGGTGGCCATCCAGAGTACGCCCACGCGCGCCAGCGGCGCCTCGCTGCGCAGCCTGCTGGGCGACCCGGCCGACGACGTGCGCTTGCTGGCCTATGGCATCCTGGATGGCAAGGAGAAGAAGATCACCCAGCGCATCGTGGACATGCGCAACCATCTCAAGACCGTCTCCGATCCCGAGACCCTGGGCATCCTGCACCAGCAGGTGGCCGAGCTGTACCAGGAGCTGATCTACCAGAACCTGGTGCAGGGCGACCTGCTCAACTACTCCTACGCGCAGATGCGTGAACACGCCCAGGCGGCGCTGCAGATCGATGCAGCCCAGCCCGGCCTGTGGTTCATGCTGGCGCGCATGGAACTGGCCAACCGCAACGTGGCCGACGCCGCCGAGGCCATGCAGCGCGCGCATGAACATGGCTTTTCGCGCGTGCGCCTCTTGCCTTACCTGGCTGAACTCAGCTTCCTCGAACGCGACTACGAACAAGTGCGCAAGCTCTTCATCGAAATGCAATACGATCCCAGCGTCTCCTCGCAGCCGCAGCTGCATCGCTACTGGCGGCATGGCCGGCGTACCATCGCCAATCGACCCGAACCGTTCAATCCCGCAAGCGCTGCACGTCCCACCGGAGGCCGCCGATGAATGCTCCCGCCCTCCGGCCGGTCGCCGGCGATGCCTCCTATCAGCGCCGCGCCAAGGACTGCGATGTCATGCTGCTGCTGGAAGGGACCTTCCCGTACGTGAGCGGTGGCGTGTCAAGTTGGGTCAACCAGATCATCCGCGGGTTTCCCGAGATCCGTTTCGGCCTGTGCTTCATCGGCAGCCGGCCCGACGATTACGGCACGCCCAAGTACGCGCTGCCGGACAATGTGGTCCACCTGGAAACGCACTTCATCCACGAACACCTCTCGGCCACTGAGGTGGTGCGTTCGCGCGGCGATGCCAAGGCCTTCGAGCGCATCGACGAGCTGCATGCGATGTTCCGCGCCTACGACCGCACCGATGCCACGTCGCATTCGGCGCTGGTGGCGCAACTGGGCGAGCTGATCCCGATGATGGAGGACGGCGGCAAGATGGACCAGGACACCTTCCTCTTCAGCAAGCGCTCCTGGGATTACCTGGCCTCGCAATACCGCATCTTCTGCACCGACCCGTCTTTCGTCGATTACTTCTGGACCGTGCGCATCATGCACCAGCCGGTGTGGACCCTGGCCCGTGTGGCGCGCCAGCTGATCCCTGCGCGCTGCTATCACACCATCTCCACCGGTTATGCCGGATTCCTCGGGGCGCTGATGAAGATGCAGACCGGCCGTCCGCTGATCCTTTCCGAACACGGCATCTACACCAAGGAACGCAAGATCGACCTGTTCCAGAGCGAGTGGATCCGCGACAACCGCAATGTCTTCGAGAAGGATGCCTCGCAGATTCCCTACTTCCGCGAGATGTGGATCCGCTTCTTCGAGGCGCTGGGCCGATTGTGCTACCAGGCGTCCAACGAGATCGTCGCGCTCTACGAGACCAACCGCCTGCGCCAGGTCCATGACGGCGCACCGGCCGAGCGCACGCGCAATATCCCCAACGGCATCGACCTGCCGCGCCTGTCCAAGTTGCGCGCATTGCGCAGCGAGAAGATTCCGCCGGTGCTTTGCCTGTTGGGCCGGGTGGTGCCGATCAAGGATGTGAAAACCTTCATCCGCGCCATGCGCACCGTGGTCAACCAGTATCCTGAGGCCGAAGCCTGGATCGCCGGGCCGGAAGATGAAGACCAGGCCTACGCCGGTGAATGCCACGCGATTGCCGATGGCCTGGGCCTGACCGACAAGGTCAAGTTCCTCGGTTTCCAGAAGATCGATGAGCTCATGCCCAAGATCGGACTGGTGGTGCTCTCCAGCATCAGCGAGGCCTTGCCGCTGGTATTGCTGGAAGGGTTTGCCGCCGGCGTGCCGGCGGTAGCCACCGATGTGGGCTCGTGCCGCCAGCTCATCTACGGGCTCTCGGAGGAGGACCAGGCGCTGGGCGCGGCCGGTGACGTGGTCGGTATCGCCCAGCCGCAGGCGCTGGCCGATGCGGCCTTGAAGCTGCTGACCGATCCGCAGCGCTGGCATGCCGCCCAGGCGGCAGGCATTGCGCGCGTGGAGCGTTATTACACCCAGGACATGATGTTCGGTGCCTACCGTGAGCTGTACCAGCGTTCGCTGGCACACGGCAACGCGCACACCGACGCTGCATCCGGCCAGCCGCTGCGCTGCCCGGTGCGGCACTGACGAGGACCGCCATGGCCGGTATCGGTTTTGAACTGCGCAAGATATTGAAGCGCGACAGCCTGCTCTCGCTGATGCAGGCGTATTCCTACGCGGCCCTGATCAGTTCGGGGCCGTGGATCATGTCCATCGTCGGCATCCTGGTCATCGGCCTGGTGAGCTATACGGTGAACATGCCCAAGCTGGCCATCGTGCAGTTCCAGGTCAGCATCACCTACGTGATTTCGCTGTCGCTGATCTTCACCGGCATCTTCCAGCTGGCCTTGACGCGGTTTGCGGCGGACCGCCTGTTTGAAAAGGACAATCACGCCATCCTGCCCAATTTCCATTCGGTGTCGCTGTCGGTGACGCTGGTGGGCGGCGTGCTGGGACTGCTGGCGGTGGCTTTCCTGTTCCCGCAGCAGAGCGCGCTGTACCGGCTGCTCCTGCTGGCGGCCTTCATCATCATGTGCAACATCTGGATCGCCACCATCTTCCTGTCGGGGATGAAGCAATACAAGGCCATCTTCTGGATCTATGCGCTGGGCTACACCATCACCGTGGTGGCGGCGCTGCTGTTGCGTCCGTTGGGACTGGAGGGCTTGATGGGCGGCTTCGTGATCGGCCAGGCGGTGTTGCTCATGGCGATGATGGCGCTTATCCTGCGCAATTTCCCTTCGGACCGTTTCATCTCCTTCGAATTTTACGAGCGCAAGAAACTCTATCCCTCGCTCATGGCCATCGGCTTGTTCTACAACACGGCGATCTGGATCGACAAGGCCATGTTCTGGTTCACGCCCGAAACCAGCCAGGCCATCATCGGCCCGCTGCGCGCCTCGGTGATCTATGACCTGCCGGTGTTCCTGGCCTACCTCTCCATCATTCCCGGCATGGCCATTTTCCTGCTGCGCATGGAGACCGATTTCGTCGAGGACTATGATGCCTTCTATGAGGCCGTACGTACCGGGGCCTCGCTGGAAACCATCGAGAAGCACCGCAACGGCATGGTGGAAACGGTGCGCCTGGGCCTGCTGGAGATCATCAAGATCCAGGCCATCACCACCTTGCTGCTGATGGTCACGGGCGAGTCCATCCTCAAGTGGCTGGGCATTTCCACGCTCTACCTGCCGCTGCTCTACATCGACGTCATTGCGGCCAGCCTGCAGGTGGTGCTGCTGGGCATCCTCAACGTCTTCTTCTATCTCGACAAGCGCCGCATCGTACTGGGCCTGTGCGGGGGACTGGTGGTACTCAACGTCGCCCTCACCGCGCTGTCGCTGCGCCTGGGGCCGACCTTCTACGGGTTCGGGTTTGCACTGGCGGTGTTCGTGGTGGTGCTGGCCGGTTTCGTGCTGCTCACCCGCAAGCTGGAACTGCTGGAGTACGAGACCTTCATGCTGCAATGAGCGCCGCGCTCATTGCGGGACTCATTGCGGCAATGCTTGCGCCTTCCATTTTTTCCACAGACGATGCATGCGTTCGTGGCCATCCTTGACCTGGCCGGCGAGGAAGTCGCGTGCGTAGGCGATGCTCGGGGCCAGGCGTACCTGCTTCTGCTGCAGTTGCTGCAGCAGGGCATCGGCCACCACCAGGTCGTTCTGCAGGCCCAGCTGGTCCTGCAGGCGTGACAAGGCTTTCAGGTAGGGGCGGCTGCTTTTCTCGCCATACAGCGCCTGGAAGAACTCGATGTCGTAGCGCATCTTCTTGGCGGCGATGCGGGTACGGTGGCGCGCGCGGTCGTTTTCTTCCAGATGTGCACCGCGCTTGTTGAGGCGCTTCTCATCCCGTCGCAGCATCTGGCGTGCGTAGCGGAAAAGCGCTTGCGCGAGGGCTTCCCGGCCCGCAGCGTCGAGTCCATCGCGCCAGCCCGCCGTCAGCAGCCAGCGGCTGAACTGCAGCACCAGCGCCGTATAGCGCGGCGAGGCCACGGCCTGCACCGCCAGTGCATGTTCCTTGCCGGCTTCCACCAGCGCCGCATGGCGCACCCGTTCCAGGTCGATGGCACCGATGGCGTGCGCTGGCAGCGCGGCCAGTGTCTGCGTGGCCAGCACATCCCAGTCACGTGCATTGCCGATGGCTTGCGAGACCCACTCGAATTCATCGGCCAGGGAAGCGGGCAGGGTGATCACGGGATCGAACAGCGTGAAGGCCGAACGCAGGCGGCGAAGTCCCACGCGCATCTGGTGCAGGCGCTCGATGTCGTCGCTGTCCTGGTCGGCGATGTCATTGGCCTGGATCTGCTCCACGCAATTGTTGATCACCGCCAGGAAGGCCTGCTCCACCGGCATCTTGCGGGTCAGCTGCAGCGGCTTGGCGCGGCTGGCCGAGGAGGTGGCGGCAATGCCCTGCTGCGTGCGGCGCGCCTGATGGAACAGTCCATAGCCGCGCTGCGCCTTGCTCTGGATGCCGATGCGCAGCGGCAGGTCCTGCAGCAACTGCAGGGCGAAGTCGAAGAGGGCGCTGGCCTCGCCTTGCTTGAGTTCCAGTTCGATTTCGCAGACGTCCACCTTCAGGTCGCGGTGTTCTACCGTGCCCTGGTCGATTACGCATTCCACCTCGCTGCCATCCTGCAATACCAGGTCCCACACCATGCGCTGGATGTGGGTGCTGAAGATGGGCGTCAGCTGCGCAGCGGTCTTGTCGGAAAAGACCTTCCTGGCCCAGGTCTCGTCGGAGGCCGCCAGCTCGCGCAGCACCGGCAGGTCAGGTTGTTCACCATCGACCAGCGACTCCCATTCATTGCGCTGGTGCAGGCCGCCACTGACGCCGCCGCCTGCCTTGAGGGTCTGGATATATTCATTTCCGGTCCGGCGCACGCGCAGCCCGGCTTCGTTCTGGCGCAGCAGCAGTTCGGGCGTATCGAAGTAGGTACCGGTCTGGTCCTTGATGCGCGGTGCGGCCCGGGCGTAACGCTTGATGAGCGGATGACGGATGAAGGCCTTGGTGTGCTCGGGGGCGAGCAGCAGTTTCAGTTCGGTTTCCATGAGGCGTTCCGTGTCGGTTGGAAGTAGGGCGCTACCGGACTGGGCGGCGGCGAAGAAGCGGGGCGGGAAAGCGGTGCCTGGCGCTGCGCCATGTAGCGTGCGGGCGGCTTGCCCAAGGTATTGCGGAACATGGTGATGAAGGCGCTCACCGATTCATAGCCCAGGTCTTGCGAGACGCGCTGCACCGAGCTGCCCGAGGCCAGCCATTGCAGGGCCAGCATCAGGTGGATCTGCCGCCGCCAGCGGCCGAAGCTCATGCCGGTTTCGGCCTGCACGAAGCGGGCAAAAGTGCGCTCGCTCATCGCATGACGCTGGCCCCATTCGGCCACCGTGCTGCGGTCGGCAGGTTGTTCGGCCAGGTGGCGCGCAATCGCACGCAGCCGCGAATGCTGCGGCACCGGCAGGTGCAAGGGCAGGGCGTGGCGCTGGCTGTGTTCCAGTTCTTCGACCAGCACGGCGGCCAGGCGCGCGGTGCGCTCGTGCGGCGCGTAGTCCTGGCGCTGTTCGGCGAGGTGGCAGATCATCTGCACCAGCAGCGGCGACAGCGCCAGGGTGCAGCACTGGTCCGGCATGCTGGCCGCATGCGGCGCGATGAAGAGGAAGCACAGCTGGCCGTCCAGCGTGACGCGGTTGCTGTGCGGCACGCCCGGCGGGATCCAGACCGCCGACTGGGGCGGCACGATCCACATGCCCTGGGCCGTCTCGCAGGTGACCGCACCGTGCAGGGCCACCACCAGCTGGCCCTTGCGATGGCTGTGGAAGGGCGTCTCCCGCTCGCTCTGGCTGGTATGCACGCGCAGGGCCGTGACCGCGGCGTCGAGGCGGTCCGGATCGTGTTCGACCAGGCTGGCATAGAGAGTGGCCATAGGGAGTTGGGTTGACCGTTTTTAGCAATATGCTGGCATTGTAGCCAAATACGTGCAGGCTGCGATTGGCTAAGCTGGGCGCTCGCTGCTTTCGATCAATCATTGCCATCACGCCCGCCATGCATGCCACGCATCCCCCTCACGTTCGCCCTGTTCATCGCAGTGTCTGGCTCATTGCAGGCATCCTGCTGATCGCCGCCAATTTGCGTGCGCCGGTGACGGCCGTGGGGCCGGTGATGGGGCTGCTGCAACAGACCTTCGCCCTCTCGGCCGGGGCGGCAGGGCTGATGCTGACCTTGCCATTGCTGTGCTTTGCGCTGGTCTCGCCGCTGGCGGCGCGCGTGGCGCGCGGCCTGGGACTGGAGCGCACGCTCTTGCTGGCATTGTTGTTGATCGCAGGCGGCATCGTGTTGCGCTCGTCCGGATCGGTGGCAGCCCTGCTGGCCGGGACTTGCGTGATCGGCTGCGGGATTGCCGGCGGCAATGTGCTCTTGCCGAGCTTGCTCAAGCGCGATTTTCCCGATGACCTCACGCGCATGACGGCCGTCTATGCGCTCACCATGGGCGGTGCATCGGCACTGGGCTCGGTGTGCGCCGTTCCGCTGGCGGCGGGACTGGGCTGGGCGTGGGCGCTGGCTTCTTTCATTGCATTGCCGGTGGTGACGGTGCTGGTGTGGCTGCCGCAATTGCGGCGCGATACGCGCCCGGCCACGGCGCCTGCGCGCGCGGCGTCGATGTGGCGCCAGCCGCTGGCGTGGCAGGTGACCTTCTTCCTCGGGACCAATTCGCTGGTGTATTACGTGGTGACGGCGTGGCTGCCCTCCATCCTCGCGGCCAATGGGCACAGTGCCGTGGAGGCGGGCAACCTGCATGGCCTGATGCAACTGGCCTCGGCCTTGCCCGGTTTGCTGCTGGTGCCGCTGGGTCCGCGCATCCGTGACCATCGGCCGGTGGCGGTGAGCATGTCGGCTGCGACGGTCCTGAGCCTTGTCGGCCTAATGGCGTGGCCGCAGGCGTCCATCGTCTGGGTGCCGCTGTTCGGATTCGGGACCGGTGCGGTGCTGATCCTGGGGCTGGCTTTTGTCGGTACGCGCGTATCGACACCGCCACAGGCCGCCGCCTTGTCGGCCATGGCGCAGAGCGTGGGCTACCTGCTGGCGGCCGCCGGGCCCATCCTCATGGGACGGCTGCATGACGCCAGCGGCGGGTGGACGCTGGTGCTGGGCTTGTGTGCGGGCGGCGCGGTGCTCATGGGCGCGCTGGGCTGGCTGGCGGGCCAGCCGGGGCGGGTCATCGGGGCGGCCGCGCCAGGAGAGTGAAGCGCGACTGGAAATATCCGGCGGCTTCGCGGATCATGGCGGCTGCATCGCATGAGGGCGGCGTGTTGATCGCCGCTTTCGATTCCCCTTGATCCGCGACGACCAGCGCGACATACACCATGACCGCCTTGCTTCTTGCCCCGGTAGACCTGTATTGCGAACGGCTCGGTACCGCTTTCTGGGCCGAACCCGTCAATGCGCTTTCCAATCTCGCTTTCCTGCTGGCCGCGTATTTCTTGTGGCGCTTGCCGCTGCCGCAGGGGCGCAGCGCCGTGGTGATGTCACGCATCCTGATGCTGATGGTGGCCGTGATCGGGGTGGGCAGTTTTCTTTTCCACACCGTTGCGCAGCGCTGGGCATTGTTCGCCGATGTCATTCCGATTTCGGTGTATCAGGTGCTGTTCCTGGCGTTCTATCTGCGCAAGGTGGCGCGCCGCAACTGGCTGGTGACGCTGGGCTGGGTACTGTTCTTCTTTGTCGTGACCTACGGTGCGGGACGCCTGCCGGAGCAGTGGCTCAATGGTTCGGTGGCGTCGTATGGTTCGGCATGGCTCTTCATTGGCGGACTGGGCGTGTATCACTGGCGCATGCGCAAGACTGAACCGATGGCCCTGCTGTTGGCCACCGGTGTATTTACACTGTCTCTGGTGCTGCGTTCGATGGACATGGCGGTGTGCCCGAGCATCAGCATCGGGACGCACATGTTCTGGCATTTGCTCAACGGGGTGGTGTTGTATCTCACCACGCGGGCTTTTGTTCGCAATGCAGGCTCGGGGCCATGAAATGTTGTCGTCCGGTTCAGACTGAAATCGCCAGGGCCATGGCGTTGAATAAGGCGTGTACTGAAACCGTGACTAACACCGGAAAACCCTTCGGTCTTCTGGTCTCGACCAGGAAGACCCAAGAGAAGGCCAGGCCCGCGATGAACATGTCAACAGGCCAGCGCTCCTCAAATTCATGTGCCAATGCAAATAGAAAGCCCGAGATGACCAGGATGACGGGGGCGTTCAAGCGAAGCATTTGCAGACACTTTATGCATGCCCATTGAAAGATCAGGGTTTCCACCAAAGGGGCGAAGATGATCCCCGTCAGCACGGCACGCGCCGGTGACCAGGTTCGGAAGGGATCTGGCTGCGCAGTGACTGAAAAGCCGAGGAAACTTGCGGTTTCGTTCACCAGAATCTGTCCCGCCAAAATCAATAGCGGAGTCACTACCACCAGATGCCACCGAGCCACGATATTGGGATCGAGGAGGCTGCTTGAGCCTTGGCAGCGTCTACGCATTTGCGCCGTTTTTCATGAGTATCGAGACTGCAGTCATTCCTTGACTGCCCGCGTTCGTGGCACCCTTGTTCTTTCCAGCGTCCCGCCTTTGTAAGGCACCCGCCCCGACGGCACCACCACGGCTGCCTTCTGCACATGTCCCTCCTGGTCATCAAAGAACATGTGTGCGCCGAAGGCCTGCAGTACCTCCGCCTTGTTCAGCCCGCCGAGGAAGAAGGCTTCATCCACCGTCACGTTCCAGGTCCGCAAGGTATGGATGACGCGCTGGTGCGCCGGGCTGTTGCGTGCCGTCACGATGGCAATGCGCACCGGGCACTGCTTGGGCGGAAACTGTTTCTGGATCGCCGACAAGGCCAGCAGCAATTTGGCGAATGGACCTTCCTTCATGGCTTTCTTGCGATGGCGCTGCTCATGCCGCGCAAAGGCCTCCAACCCCTTCTCCGCAAAGATGCGCTCGGACTCCGCCGAGAACAGCACGGCATCGCCATCAAAGGCAATGCGGATTTGCTTGTCCGGCGCACTGTAGTCCAGCGGGGCGGCATACAACTGGGCCGCCGCCACGCCGGCATCGATGGCTTCCTGCACGTCGCCGGTATCGCGCGAGAGGAACAGGTCGATCTTGAAGGCTTGCAGGTAAGGCGCGGTCGGTCCGCCACCGGTGAAGGCCGCACGGCTGATGTCGAGCTTGTGGGCAGCGATGGCATTGAAGGCGCGCAGGCCCGTGTCGGGCGTGTTGCGCGAGATGACCACCACTTCCACCAGACGGCGTTCCGGGATCAATTCATTCAACTGCAGCAGCGCCTTGACCAGCGGGAAGGCCGTGCCGGGCTGCAGTGGATCGTTCTCGTGATCGCGCTGGTACTGCGCGTAGGCATCCACGCCCTCTTGGTCGTAGATGGCGTTCTCCGCTTCAAGATCGAAGAGGGCGCGGGAAGAGATTCCAATGACGAGCTTGTCCGAGAGATCGTAGGGCATGCGGCACATCCGTGGCGGGAAAGCCCTGATTGTAGAGCCCCCGGCCTGCCGACGCAGCCTTGGCAGAGATATTCGTATTCTTGATGTCTGGAGCGAACTGCTGCATATATCACGTCAAGTTCTGCCAACTGCGCATATTGTTTGCCAAACGGGGGTGTTACTCCGCGTAAAGAGAAAAAATCGGATTGCCCCGTTCAAAATAAATTTGTATGATGACCGGATAACTTTACGATAACGACCGCGAGACAGCATGTTTCAGAAGATCCCCGCACAGGCGCTCAGCGACACTGTAGCCAGGCAATTGCTGGAAAACATCGACGCCGGTGCCTTCCCCCGTGGCAGCAAGCTGCCCACCGAGGCGGTGCTGGCGCAGCAGTTCGGTGTGAGCCGCACGGTGGTGCGCGAAGCGATTGCGCGCCTGAAACATGAAGGCGTGGTCGAACCGCGCCAGGGTAGCGGCGTATTCGTGACCGAGCAGGCGGGCATCAAGCCGCTGCGCATCGATTACACCGAGGTCAGTTCGCCCGATGCGGTGCTGCAGATCGTCGAGTTGCGCCGCGCCATCGAGGCCGAGGTCGCCGCGCAGGCGGCCAAGCGCCGCAGTGCGGAAGACTTGCAGGCCATCGAGGCGGCATTGCTGCAGATCGGGGTCGATGTGGCCGCAGGTGGTGATGGCGTGGCCGCCGATGTGGCCTTCCATCGCGCACTGGCGCAGGCCACGCGCAATCCGTACTTCATCAAGACGCTGGAGTTCCTGTCCCAGTATCTGGAAGCGGCCACGGCGGTGACGCGTGGCAATGAAGCGCGGTATGAGGATTTCTCGCGCCAGGTGCGCGAAGAACATGAGGCCATCGTCGCGGCCATTCGCGCCGGTGATGAAATGGCGGCCCGCAATGCCGCCCAGACGCACATGTTCAATGCGGCACGGCGCTTGAGCCAGGGACAGTCCTGAACAGGATGTCCCGGCTTGAATGGCAGCAAATGAATTAAATGCTTTAAATGTTTTAAACGATTTATACGATTTAGACGATTTACGAAATCTGGAATTCTGACGCCGGCCTTTGCCGGCGTTGCATCATCAACCCGGCGCAATGTCCTGCCCGTCATGAGCGGCAGCGGCGTCATCAATGCGGAGGCAATTATGTCCAAGAATGTAGGTGTGATCGGTTTGGGAGCCATGGGTTATGGCGTGGCCAGCTCGCTGTTGCGTGCCGGTTTCAATGTGCATGCCTGCGACGTGCGCAAGGAAGTCCTGGACAAGTTCGCCGCCGCCGGCGGTGTGGCCTGTGCCAACCCGGCCGAGCTGGCCGGCAAGGTCGACGTGGTCATCACCCTGGTGGTCAATGCCGCGCAGACCGAGATGGTGCTCTTCGGTGAGAACGGCGCCGTCCCCGCCATGAAGCCGGGCAGCGTCGTCATCTCCAGCGCCACCGTGGCGCCTGACTTCGCCGTCGAACTGGGCAAGCGCCTGGCAGAAAAGGGCCTGCTGCTGCTGGACGCACCGGTCTCCGGCGGTGCCGCACGCGCCGCTTCCGGCGAGATGACCATGATGACCTCCGGCCCCGCCGAGGTCTACGCCAAGATCGAAGACGTGCTGGCCGGCATGGCCGGCAAGGTCTATCGCCTGGGCGACACCCACGGCATCGGCTCCAAGGTCAAGATCATCAACCAGCTGCTGGCGGGCGTGCACATCGCCGCCTCCGCTGAAGCCATGGCCCTGGGCCTGCGCGAAGGCGTCAATCCGGATGCGCTGTATGACGTCATCACCCACAGCGCCGGCAATTCGTGGATGTTCGAAAACCGCGTGCCGCACATCTTGAACGGCGACTACACCCCGCTGTCGGCCGTGGACATCTTCGTCAAGGACCTGGGCCTGGTGCTCGATACCGCCCGCCGCAGCAAATTCCCGCTGCCGCTGTCGGCCGCTGCGCACCAGATGTTCATGATGGCTTCCACCGCCGGTCATGGCGGCGAGGATGATTCGGCCGTCATCAAGATCTTCCCCGGCATCGACCTGCCGCCGGCCAAGGCCAAGTAATCCAGCGTCGTCCCTGCACCTGAATCGAGGAGTTTTCATGTCCACATCCCGTCCCTTGCTCGGTTGTATCGCCGACGATTTCACCGGCGCGACCGACCTGGCCAACATGCTGGTGCGCGGCGGCATGCGCACCGTGCAGACCATCGGCGTGCCCAGCGAAATGCCGGCCGTGGCGGCCGATGCGCTGGTGATCGCGCTCAAGTCGCGCACCATTCCTGCTGCCGAGGCCATCGAGCAATCGCTGGCGGCACTGCGCTGGCTGCAGCAGCAGGGCTGCACGCAGTTCTTCTTCAAGTACTGCTCCACCTTCGACTCCACCGACGAAGGCAACATCGGTCCGGTGACCGATGCGCTGATGAAGGAACTGGGCGTGGACTTCACCATTGCCTGCCCGGCCTTCCCGGAAAACGGACGCACCATCTACCGCGGCTACCTGTTCGTGGCCGATGCGCTGTTGAATGAGTCGGGCATGGAAAACCATCCGCTGACCCCGATGACCGATGCCAACCTGGTGCGCGTCCTGCAGCGCCAGACCGAATCCAAGGTCGGCCTGGTGCGCTACGACACCGTGGCACGCGGCGCGGCCGCAACCCAGGAGCGCTTCACCGCACTGCGTTCCGAAGGCGTCAAGATGGCCATCGCCGACGCCGTCTCCGACAAGGACTTGTTCACGCTGGGCGAAGCCTGCGCCGAACTCAAGCTCATCACCGGTGGTTCCGGCGTGGCGCTGGGTCTGCCCGAGAATTTCCGCCGCGCCGGTCTGCTGACCGCCGCCGGTGAAGCCGCACAACTGCCCAAGGTCGATGGCCTGTCGGTGGTGCTGGCCGGTTCCGCCTCCAAGGCGACCAATGCGCAGGTGGCCGAATGGAAAGCCAAGCGTCCCGCCTTCCGCATCGACCCGCTGGTCCTGGCCCGTGGCGAAGACGTGGTGGCACAGGCGCTGGCCTTTGCCGATGAACGCATCAAGAACGAGCCGGTACTGATCTACGCGACCGCCACCCCCGACGAAGTCAAGGCGGTGCAAAAGGAGCTGGGCGTGGCCAAGGCCGGTCACCTGGTCGAGCAGGCGCTGGCATCGATCGCTGCGGGCCTGAAGCAACGTGGCGTGCGCCAGTTCGTGGTGGCCGGTGGCGAGACCTCCGGCGCGGTGGTGCAGGCGCTGGACGTGCGCGCCCTGCGCATCGGGCCGCAGATCGATCCGGGCGTGCCGGCGACCGCTACGCTGGATGAGCAACCGGTGGCGCTGGCCCTGAAGTCGGGCAATTTCGGCAGCGTCGACTTCTTCGAGAAGGCGCTGCGCTATCTCGACGGGAAGACGGCATGAGCCGCAACACCAACGAAAGCGCGCTGCGCGAAGAGATCTGCCGCATCGGCGCTTCTCTCTACCAGCGCGGCTATACGGTCGGTTCGGCCGGCAACATCAGTGCGCGCCTGGATGACGGCTGGCTGATCACGCCGACGGATGCCTGCCTCGGTTTCCTCGATCCGGCGGCCATCGCCAAGGTCAATACGGCCGGCGAATGGGTCTCGGGCGACAAGCCGTCCAAGACCCTGGTCCTGCATCGCGCCATCTACGACAACAATCCCGAGATGCATGCGGTGGTGCATACGCACTCCACGCATCTGGTATCGCTGACCATCAACGGCGTCTACAGCGAGCAGGATGTATTGCCGCCCATCACGCCGTATTACGTGATGAAGGTCGGCCACATCCCGCTGATCCGCTATGCCCGTCCGGGTGCGCCGGAAGTGGCCGAGCAGGTGGCAAAGATCGCCACGCAAGTGCGCGGCGTGCTGCTGGAGCGGCTCGGTCCGGTGGTGTGGGAAAGCTCGGTCTCCAAGGCCGCCTTCGCCCTGGAAGAACTGGAAGAAACCGCCAAGCTGTGGCACCTGGCCGGTGGCCGTGCCACGCCGCTGGAAGAGCCCGCGCTGCAGGACTTGCGCGACACCTTCAAGGCGCGCTGGTAGCAGTAACGACAGCGCCCAGGCAGCGTCAGCAACCCATAGCAACAAAGCGTCATGGCGGCCGATGTTGGCCCGCCATGCCCCGCTTGCGCCCAACGGAAGGTGGTGGGCACAGGCGGCAGTCAAGCCGGCACCAGACCGGCCAATCAATGCCGGCCTTCGTACCGTTCCGAAAAGAGCGGTACGCGGGTCCGATTGAATCCATAAATTGCCCGTCAGACCACGGGCACCAAGCAACCAGCGGCCGTGCATAGACAGCCGCGACACTCTTAGGGAGATGTAACATCATGACCACCGCAAGCACTACCGGCGTCGGACTCGACGTCAACGACAAATCCAAGGACGGGCTGTACAAGAAAGTCTTCTGGCGCATCATGCCGTTCCTGATGCTGTGCTACGTGATCGCTTACCTGGATCGCGTCAACGTCGGCTTTGCCAAGCTGCAGATGTCGCAGGACCTGGGCTTTTCCGAGACCGTCTTCGGTCTGGGCGCGGGCCTGTTCTTCATCGGCTACTTCCTCTTTGAAGTGCCCAGCAACATCCTGATGCACAAGGTCGGCGCGCGCATCTGGATTGCCCGCATCATGATCACCTGGGGCATCCTCTCGGCGGCCTTCATGTTCGTGCAGAACGCCACCCAGTTCTACGTCCTGCGCTTCCTGCTGGGCCTGGCGGAAGCCGGTTTCTATCCCGGCATCATCCTGTACCTGACCTACTGGTTCCCTTCGCACCGCCGTGCCAAGGTGATCGCGGTCTTCATGTCCGGCATCCCGGTGGCCGGCATCCTGGGCAACCCGCTGTCGGGCTGGATCATGGATGCGTTCCACAACAATGGCGGCCTGGAAGGCTGGCAGTGGATGTTCCTGATCGAAGCCATTCCGGCGGTCCTCATCGGCCTGGCCACGGTGCTGTACCTGGACAACGACGTCAAGAGCGCCAAGTGGCTCTCCGATGAAGAGAAGGCCAGCCTGCAAGCCGACATCGACGGCGATGCCAAGGGCAAGGAAAGCAAGCACGGCTTCGGCGCCATCGTCAAGGATGCGCGTGTCTGGCTGATGTGCCTGATCTACTTCTCCTTTGTCATGGGTCAATACGGCCTGACGCTGTGGATGCCGACCCTGGTCAAGGCCACCGGTGTGAAGGGCAACCTGGAAATCGGCCTGCTGTCGGCCATTCCGTTTGGCTGCGCCATCATCGCCATGAACCTGATCGGCCGCAGCGCCGACCGCATGCGTGAGCGTCGCTGGCACCTGGTGATCCCGGCCCTGATGGGCGGCGTGGGCTTCGTGGGTGCGGCCCTGTTTGCCGACAACACTGCGGTCTCGATCGCTGCGCTGTCGCTGGCTGCGGCTGGCGTGCTGACCTGCGCCCCGCTGTTCTGGTCGCTGCCCACGGCCTTCCTGTCGGGTGCTGCGGCGGCCGTCGGTATTGCCGCCATCAACTCGGTGGGCAACCTGGCCGGTTTCGTCAGCCCCTACCTGATCGGCTACCTGAAGGACCTGACCCACAACAACGCTACCGGCATGTACATGCTGGCGTTGATGCTGGTGGTCGGTTCGATTGCCACCCTGGCCACCAAGCCGGGCATGGTCAACAAGTAATGTGATGTCCCGTTCAAAGCCCGCATGCCTGTGCTTGCGGGCTTTGACGTTTTCTGCACCTGCTGCCGGTGTGGACGCGCGCAAGCGTGTTCGCGCTACACTGGCCCCCTCGTTACCAAGGAGAATCCGATGCTGCGTTTTGCCGCCAACCTGAGCATGATGTATGTGGAACACGATTTCCTGGACCGCTTCGCCGCCGCCGCCAAGGATGGCTTCTCCGGCGTCGAGTTCCTGTTCCCCTACGACTACCAGCCTGAAGAGATCAAGTCGCGCCTGGAGGCCAATGGCCTGACCCAGGCGCTGTTCAACGCGCCCCCGGGCGACTGGGCCGCCGGTGAGCGCGGCATCGCCTCGCTGCCGGGCCGCGAAGACGAATTCAAGCGCAGCATC
This sequence comes from Herbaspirillum sp. CAH-3, assembly GCF_009668275.1. Classification (NCBI taxonomy): domain Bacteria; kingdom Pseudomonadati; phylum Pseudomonadota; class Betaproteobacteria; order Burkholderiales; family Oxalobacteraceae; genus Herbaspirillum; species Herbaspirillum sp. CAH-3. The sequence goes on from NZ_VSWE01000028.1 coordinate 36,672, forward strand.
GAGACTGCGCTGAAGTACGCTTCCGTCATCGGCAACAAGACCCTGCACGTGATGGCTGGCCTGATCAAGCCCGAGCAGGATCGCGCGCGTCACCGCGCCGTATATCTGGACAACCTGTCCTATGCGGCACACCAGGCCGAATCCGCCGGCCTGACCGTGGTGATCGAGCCGATCAACACCCGCAACATTCCGGGCTTCTTCCTGAACCGCCAGGACGATGCCCAGGCCATCTGTGCCGAAGTGGGTGCGCCCAACCTGAAGGTGCAGTTCGACTGCTACCACTGCCAGATCGTCGAAGGCGACGTGGCCGTGAAGTTGAAGCGCGACATGCCCGGCATCGGCCACATCCAGATTGCCGGTGTGCCCGAGCGCCACGAGCCGGATGTGGGCGAGCTGAACTATCCGTATCTGCTCAAGTTGATCGATACCCTGGGTTACCAGGGCTGGATCGGTTGCGAATACAACCCGGCGGGGGCGACCTCTGCGGGATTGGGATGGTTGAAGGCGCTGGCTGAGCAGGGCCTGACCACGCTCAAGGCCTGATCACGACATGGTGTCAGCCCGCGTAAAGCGGGCAAGAAAAAAAGCGGAGCCCATGCAACGGGTTCCGCTTTTTTGTTTGGACGATGGATTCGTTCAGAACAAATCAATTTCTCCACCCACCGGCTTGGCCTGCAGCTTGGACGCATATTCACGTTCACGGCTGGCCAGATCGGCAGCGGCGTCCTTGATCTTCTTGACCAGCACCTTGCCCGTGCGCGGGAAGAAATGCACCTTGCGCGGCCAGATGTCGTTGAGGTCTTCGGCCACCACGCGGATCTTCTCGGCCGAGAGGTAATTCTTCACGAAGGCGGCATTGCGCTCGCCCACGTTCATGGCGTTCATGCCGCGCAGCACCGCGCCGCCGCCGAAGACCTTGCATTCCAGGTTCTCGCGCCGGGCTCCGGCCTTGAGGACGTCGTTGATCAAGACTTCCATGGCATAGGTGCCATAGCGCATGGAGGCCGAAACCGGGCTGTCGGCTTCGCCGCCGCCATCGGGCAGCATGAAGTGATTCATTCCGCCCACACCGCTGACGCGGTCGCGCAGGCAGGCCGAGACGCAGGAACCCAGCACGGTCACGATCATCATGTCTTCACCGGTATAGAAATATTCGCCCGGCAGGATCTTGGCGGTGTCGCAATTGAAGGCCCGGTCGTGATATCGATACGACGCGAAATTTTCCGGCTTGTTGATGACGGTTTGCATGCGGGCCCCTGATCGTTCTTGTACGTGCCCTGGTGAGGGACGGTGAGTGTTGGCGGTCCATGCATTGTCAGTCAGGCACGGCCCCCACGATATCGGGGAATTCCCTAGCCCGGAACATGCTTGTGCGCCATCGTTAATAGGGGATATCCGCAATCGCCCGCCGCTCCCATCCCGTGGTACGCTGCGCCCCCTCGACATGACCCGATCCCGGTCCGCTCTGACGGAGACGATTTGTACAGGCATTCCCCAAATGCCGGAGACAGGTATCGGACAGGCAGTTGAAACCGGCAGGCACGGCCCATTCAGGCAGGTGCGCCGTGGCCCCGCGCGGCCACGCCCGGCTGGGCTTGCATTGATCCGCAAGGCCCTCATGACGCAGCGCTTTCGCGCCCGCCCTCCACGGCAGGCGCTGCGGCCTGTGGCATGCACCGGTTGTCCGACTCCCCGCCACATGCAGGGGAGGCAGCCCTCTCTCATCACAAACGGATTAGACAATGTTGAAAAAATCCTTCCTGGCTTTGCTGGGATTCGTAGTTGCGCTGGTCGTCACGCCCGCTTCGCAGGCGGCTGACGTCAAGAAGGTCGACGTGCTGCTGGTCGGCGGCGGCATCATGAGCACCACCCTGGCGGTCTGGCTCAATGAGCTGGAACCCGGCTGGACGATGGAAATGGTCGAGCGCCTCGATGGCGTGGCCGAAGAAAGCTCCAACGGCTGGAACAACGCCGGCACCGGCCACTCGGCCCTGGCCGAACTGAACTACACGCCCGAAGACAAGGACGGCAAGATCCAGATCGCCAAGGCCATCGAGATCAACGAAGCCTTCCAGATCTCGCGCCAGTTCTGGTCATGGCAGGTCAAGAGCGGCGTGCTGAAGAACCCGCGCTCCTTCATCAATTCCACCCCGCACATGAGCTTCATCTGGGGCGATGACAACGTCGCCTACCTGAAGAAGCGCTACGAAGCCCTGCAGGCCAGCCCGCTGTTTGCCGGCATGCAGTATTCGGAAGACCACGAGCAGATCAAGAAGTGGGTGCCGCTGATGATGGAAGGCCGCGACCCCAACCAGAAGCTGGCTGCCACCTGGACCCCGCTGGGTACCGACGTCAACTTCGGCGAGATCACCCGCCAGTTCGCGGCCTACCTGCAGACCCGCTCCAACTTTGCCCTGAAGCTCTCCAGCGAAGTGCGCGACATCACCCGCAACGGCGATGGCACCTGGCGCGTGGTCTACAAGAACCTCAAGGATGGCAGCACCACCGAGACCGATGCCAAGTTCGTCTTCATCGGTGCCGGTGGCGGTGCCCTGAAGCTGCTGCAGAAGTCCGGCATCCCCGAGGCGCGTGACTATGCGGCCTTCCCGGTGGGCGGTTCCTTCCTCATCACCGACAACCAGGACATCGCCCTGCGCCACCTGGCCAAGGCCTATGGCAAGGCTTCCGTGGGAGCGCCGCCGATGTCGGTGCCGCACCTGGATACCCGTGTGCTGGATGGCAAGCGCGTGATCCTGTTTGGCCCCTTCGCCACGTTCTCGACCAAGTTCCTGAAGCAAGGCTCGCTGTGGGACCTGTTCTCGGCGACCACCACGCACAACGTGTGGCCGATGGCCCGTGTCGGTATCGACGAATATCCGCTGGTGGAGTACCTGGCCGGCCAGCTGATGCAGTCCGACGACCAGCGTTTCGCCGCGCTCAAGGAATACTTCCCCAACGCCAAGAAGGAAGACTGGCGCCTGTGGCAAGCCGGCCAGCGCGTGCAGATCATCAAGCGCGATGACGCCAAGGGCGGCGTGCTGAAGCTGGGTACCGAGATCGTCGCCTCGGCCGATGGCAGCATCGCCGGTCTGCTGGGCGCCTCGCCCGGCGCTTCGACGGCTGCGCCCATCATGCTGAGCGTGCTGCAGAAGGTCTTCAAGGACAAGCTGGCCACGCCGGAATGGCAGCAGAAGGTGCGCCAGATCGTGCCCAGCTACGGCACCAAGTTGAATGACCACCCGGACCAGGTCGCCAAGGAATGGGCCTACACCGCAGAAGTGCTGCAGCTGATGCCGCCGCCGGTGATCGCTCCCAAGGCGGCCGGCCAGACCGGCAAGGGTGGCAGCATGGAAAAGCCGAAAGCCAACGCATCGGCCGATATGGCGCTGTGATGGCGGGGTTGCCTGTTTTTTGGGCAACCTTGAAATGAAGTTTTCTGAAAAATGGGTAGTCCGGTGTCGCGCCGGCTACCCATTTTTTCATGGACCATCCTCAAGGCTGCCTGGCGGTGCAGGGCAGCGGTAGCTGCAGCAAGGCGGGCCAGCGGCTTGCCCAGTCGCTCTCGTGCGCCATGCCGGGGATGATCGCCAGCGCGGCGCAGTGCCCGGCCTTGGCGACGAAGCTGCGCGTGATGGCAGGGGTAATGACGGCATCCTCGGCACCGCCGACATGCAATTGCGGGATGCGTGCCACCTGTGCGGCCACATCGATGGGATTGAGCGAGCCCGGCATCTGCGAGACCTTGTGCCATTGGTTCACGGCCACGTGATCGAGATTGCCGGCCACCGTGCGGATGGCGCTGACATCCTTGCGCCGTGCCGCCAGCAGCACGGCGATGGCGCCGCCGCCCGAATAGCCGACCAGCTCCAGCCTGGCCGGCTGCAGTTGTGCCACATAGCGGCTCAGGGCTTCATCCATGGCGCTGACCACTTCCGGCGAGTAGCGCAGGCCGGCCCAGTAGAGCGGATGGCAGACCGGATTGCGCGCCATGGGCGTGAACTGGCAAGGCCGCGCGAGATACACCACGTCACCGCCATCGCTGGCCGCCAGGCGCAGGCCCATGGCCGAATGCGGCGTCGGGTCCGGCGAGACCTGGTTGCGCGTGATCCAGGCGCGGCCGTCGCCTTCCAGGTAGACGCGCAACAGCGGCGCCTTTGGCCGGGCGTGCACGTAGGCCGTCAGCACGAAGGGGCCGCCGCGCACTTCCTCGCGGTGCAGGCCGGCGGGTGCGGCCAGGGCATCGGCGCGTCGGACCAGGTCGGGATCGCTGGCGCAGCCGGCCAGCAACGCGAGGCTGGCGAGGGCAGGCAAGCGGAGTCGGGAAAGGAAGGAGGAGCGCATCGCGCGATTGTCGCCGGAGTGAAAAGGGCCCGCAAGCGCAAGCTGCGGGCCCTGTCCCATGGGATCAGCAATCTCAGAAGAGCCAGCCCACGCGAGCGGTCAGTTGATGCATCAGCGAGCGGTCGCGCACTTCGGCGTCATAGCCCAGCGTGCCATAGCTTCCCTGGGCGCCGTTGAAGCGATAGCTCACGCCCAGTTGCACGGCGTCGCGATTGGGTGCGGTGCTGGCGGTAGTGAAGCTGGGGCCGCCGGCCACGAAGCTGGCGGTGACATCCGGGTTGCCAGCCACCTCATGCAGGTAGCGCGCACGCAGTTGCAGGCGGTCGCCGTTGTCGCTCAAGCGATTCAGTTCCACACCGAGGGTAGGCTGGACCGAATTGGCGCGGCTGGAGGCCACATTCTGCGCCAGCGCCGCATTGCCGCTTTCGGTGTAGCCCTGATTGCTCAGGTGCGACAGGCGCAGGCCGGCCAGCCAGCGCCCGGACCAGCGCTGGCTGACCGCAAAGGGCAGCCCCGCTTCCACGCGCGCGCCGAGCTGCCAGCCGTTGTAGCTGCCATTGACGCGCTGGCCGAGGAAGTTGATGGCGCGCTGGCTGCTGTAGTGATTGCCACCCACCATGAGCGCGCCATCCAGCGTCCAGCCATCCATGTCCAGGCCGACATAGCCACCGACGTTGACGGCGTCGACATTGACGTCATTGCCGCTGGCATTGTCACTGCCGCGTGTACCGGCACGGGTATAGCCCAGGGTCAGGCCGGCCACTTCGCGCGCCGACAGGTCGGTTTCCATCCCGGCGGCCATGCCGTAGGCATTGACGTCGTAGCCATCAGCGCCGGCGCGGGCCTGCTGCCGGCCCCAGGCGCCCAGGCCTTGCAGCCAGACGCGGCCGCGTGCGGCGGCCTCGCCGGTGGCTACGCCACTGCTGCCCTGGCTGGCCACGGGCGCATCACCGCGTGCGCTGTCCACGCGCCCGGCCACGGCCGAGAAGACGCTGCCCATGGAGACCTGTGCCGCTTGCTGGCTGGCGCGATTGGTTTCCGGTTGCAGCTGCCGTACCGCGCTGCGATAGACAGCCGTAGTGGGCAAGGCATCCAGCGAGGCCAGCAGGTTCTGCACCTGGGCGTTGCTGCTGTTGTTGCCCAGCGCGTCGAGCGCACGGCCCAGCGGGCTGCCGCTGACGTCGCTCACGCTGGCGGTACGCTGGGCCGTAAGGATCAGGTCGTTGCCCGAGACTTGCAGGCCGTAATCCAGCGTGGCGGTATTGGCCAGCTGGATCTTCGACACATCGACCGACAGGCCGCCGGCCGCCGAGAGGATGGTCCAGCGCGCCGCCCCGGGAACATAGGTTTTGACCACGGGCTGCAGCGTCGCACCGTTGGACAGCGTGGCGCTGCCGGCGGCATTGATGCGGTCGGACTGCGTGCCGGCCACGCCCACCTGCAAGGTGGCGCCGCTGCCGACCGAGAGATTGCCACCGACGTTGATGATGCGGGTGGCCGTCCCCTGCGCGGCCTGGAATGTGCCATTGACGGCCAGGTTGCCGCTGGTGCCGAAGGCCCCGTTGACCTGCAGTACTGCGCCCTGGTTGACGGTCATGTTGCTGACGGTGCCGAGGTCATAGTTGAAGCGCGTCACGCCGTCACGCACGACGTAGTTCTCGAAGCCCGACAGCACGCCTGCTGCAAAGGTCTGCGTGCCCCCGGTGGTGAGCGTGTCGATGCCGGTGCCGCCGTTGATGGTACCGATCACGGTGCCACCCAGCAGTTGCAGCGAATCGTCGCCATCGCCCATGTCGATGGCCATGCCGTTCTTGCCTTCGATGCGTCCGTAGTTGATCAGCGTATCGTTGCCGCCGCCCATCTGCACCGCTGCGCCCGGCGCGGAGCTGCCGCCCTGGCCGGCCAGTGTGGCCTGTGTGCCGCCGGTGATCACGCCGCTGGCATTGTTGATGAGGGTATCGTCGTAATTGCCGACCAGCCCGACGGCGATCCCCTTGTTGCCGGTGATGCTGCCGTCGTTGACGATATACGCCTTGGCACCATTGACGCCACTGGCCCCGCCGGTGCCGCGCCCGGTGGTGTTGCCGTTGTTGTAGGTGATGCGCGGATTGCTTGGGTCCTTGGACCAGTCATTGCCATCATCGATGAGGATGCCGTGGGCATCGCCATAGATCACCGCGCCAGCATGGTTGATGATGGTGCCGCCACCGGCGGCGATGCCGTCGGCGCCATTCGGCTGGCCGGTGGAATCGAGCCCGCCTGCGCCATTGCCACGGATGGTCCCCCAGTTTTCGATGTAGGCGGTGCCGTCGATATCGACGCCGTCGCCATCGCCATTGCTGGTGGTGGCGCCGTTGCCGAGCACGTCATACACGCGTCCGCTGCCGGCATAGTTGCCGATGATGGTGCCGTAGTTGAAGACCACGCCATGGCTGTCGAAACCCACGCCCGAACCATTGTTGCCGGTGATGACACCGCTGGCCTGGTTGATCACCACGTTGTTGCTGATGGCCACGTTGCTGCGCGTGCTGCCATCGGCATAGGTGGCGTCGAAGGTGATGCCGCTTGCGCTCAGGCGCGGCGTGAGCGCGATGGCATTGGCCAGGTTGCTGTCGGGCGTGGCGGCCACCGGATCGCCGCCGTCGATGCCGTGGCGTGCGCCGGTGATGCTGCCGTAATTGACGATGACGGCATTGCGGATGCCGTCGTCGATGGAGATGCCATCGGCTGCTTTCGGCGGCGAACCGCTGGCGCAGGCCGACAGGTAATCCGGGCAGGAGGTGTTGACCGGGCTGGTGGTGAAGATGCGTCCGTAGTTGGTCAGCAGGATGTTGGAGCCCATCTTGATCGCGCTCGAACTCGACGAGCTGATGGTGGCGCTGCTGTTGCTGGCCGAGCCATTGACGATGGTATTGCCGGCGGTGGAGTAGTCGCCGTTGGCATTGATGGCGTAGTTCTTGCCATTGTCCGCATTGGTGGGTGTGGGGCCGGTCTGCGAGATGGTGCCGAGGTTGACGATGGAGAAGGTATCGCTGCCCTTGCCGATGAGGGTGGTGGGCGTCTTGGCGCTGCTGGAGGAACTGGTGATGACGCCGCCGGCAGCGTTGTTGAGGATCAGGTTGACCTTCTTGTGGTTGATGCTGATGGCCGTCAGGCCGCTGTTCTGGCCGATGGTGCCGGCGTTGTTGATGGTGACGGTACTGAGGTTGTCGTTGTCCTGCGAGGTCCGGATGGTGGCCGCGCTGCTCGAAGCCAGGGTGCCCCCTGCGTTGACGGTGATGTTGTCGGCACCGTTCTTGGTCAGGGTCTTGGCGGCGGTGTCGGTGGTGCCATCGGCTACCGTATAGTTGGCCGCATGGGTGGGCGCGTGGATGGCTTGCAGGGCAAGGGCCAGCGGAAGCAGGCGCAGGGGTAAGGAAGAACGTGCCATGTGCAAAGAAGTTGGTAGCAGGTTGTCAAGATCTGAAAGTTTGCTGACAACATGTGACCGGACCATTACATCGGTCGCTTGCGCCTGGCTTTTCGTCCCTCGGTGTGGTCTTTCTGATAATCTTCTGCCGTGGCAAGACGCTGACAATGTAAAGAACAAGGGGAGAGCAAGGATGGGAAGTTTCTTCATGCAGGCGGGGGCAGTCCATGGATAAATCGCTGTGGAGCTTCCTGCTGCCGCAATGGGATGGCACGGCCTACGGCGGGCTGCAGTGGACGTTTGCGCTGGTGATGCTGGCGGCCGTGGTGGTCTTGCCGCTGCTGCTGGCACGCAGCGCCCGGCCTGCGCAGTGGCAGGCGCGGCTGCAGGCGCTGGCTGGCGAGCGCGGGCCTTTGCCTGTCACGACCACGCCGGACCAGCTGAGCCAGGCCGTGGCTACGCCCGCCGAACGTTGGGCCGCCGCGATGCCGGGCTTGATCCTCATGTTGGGTTTGCTGGGTACCTTCATCGGCCTGGGCCTGGCCTTGACGGCCACGGCCGGCGTGCTCGGGCCGCAGGCGGCACCGGGTGCGCTGGGGGCGGTCATCGATGCGCTGGGCAGCAAGTTCAAGATTGCCGCGTGGAGCATGCTGGCGTTCCTGATCCTGAAGTCCTGGATCACCTTGCGTGCGCATGAGCAGGCGCGCCTGGGGTGGAGCATCGGCGTTCTCAAGGACGTGGCCACTGCGGCTGCGCAAGCGCAGGCGGTGCAACACGCAGAAGAACAGCAACGTCTGGTCGACGCCATCAAGCAAAGCGGACAAGCCCTGCTGGCGGCCCAGCAGGCCGAGGCGCAGCGCGCGCATCTGCGCCATGGCGAATGGCTGGAGGCGATGCAGCGCCAGTCCGGACGTTCCTCCTGAGGCCGCGATGAGTCGATCCGATCACGAATGGGTCGCCGCCACCGGGCTCATGGCGGCGCTGGCGGGGGTATTGATCGTCCTGCTGGCGGTGAGCCGGGCGGGTGGTCCGGAGCTTGCGCAGCAGCGTGCGCAGGCGCCGCAGGAGGCGTCCGCCTCCGCGCCCACGCCGCCCCCTGC
>NZ_VSWE01000029.1:0-42232 GCF_009668275.1 Herbaspirillum sp. CAH-3
CCGACGTCGCTTCTTCTGCACTGCCCCCCGACCTGTCCCTGCAATCCAGGCTCAGGCGCCACCCCGTCATCGCCGCGCTCTATGGCACGGCGCCTCTTCCCGTCTTCCTCGACAGTGCCGCCGAAGTCGGCATCCTGGCGCATGTGGAGCTGAGCGAATTGCAGGCCGTCATGACCACCCTGCACAGCGCAGGCAAATTCATTCTCCTCAACATGGACACCTGTGAAGGACTGGCGCACGACAAGGCCGCCATCGATTACCTGGCCGGAATCGGCGTGGCGGGGCTGGTGTCCACCCGGGTGGCTACGCTGTTGCGCGGCAGTCGTGCCGGCATGATCACCATGCAGAAGGTATTCGTGACCGATCGCACCACCTGGCCGCGCAGTCTCAAGGCGCTGGAACAAAGCGCGCCGAACCTGGTGCAGCTGATGCCGGCGCCGATGCTGCCGCGCCTGGGTGCAGCCGACCGCGAACAGCTGCCGCCCATCGTGGCGGCCGGCTTTGTCTGCAATGAGAAGGAGGCGCGCGCCGCACTGGCCGCAGGCGCGATCGCGCTCTCCACCAGCGAGCAGCACTTGTGGAAGCTGCCTGCCGGTGCGCTGGGCGCACCTTGAGCACGGGCTCAGGGGCGGCGGGGACGGGGCTTGGCGGCCTTCGCTGGCTGGTCGGCGGCCGCCGCTTTCTTGGGCTTGGCTGCGGGCTTGGCGGCCGCCTTGGCCGCCACGGCTTTGCGGGGCGCACGCTTGCGCGCTACCGCTGGCGCCGGATCTGGCTGGACCGTCGGCAGCGCCTCGCCGTCTTCGCCAATGGCCGTGGTGAGCTTGCGCGCCAGCGCAATCACGCGATCAGGCTCGGCATCCAGCGTGCCCATGAGCAGCTCAATGATTTCCGAGCGCGGGTTGGCCAGGGTCGGTTCAATCATCATCACCGCTGCGGCCAGGGCCAAGGCACGCTCGCGGCTGGCCTTGTCCGGCAGCATCTGCCCCAGCGCGTTGAGCGCCTCGACGGGCGCCACCGCAGTGATGCGGGCCTGCTCCTTCAACAGCTGCACCCAATTGGTCTGCGGGGAGACGCTGGCATGCATGTTCGGCAGTTGCGCCAGCAGCCGGGCCAGGCGCAGGCTGCGCCGTTCGAAGGCGCCGATGGACACCATGCCGGCAATGACGATGCGGCATACCGCTTCGACGAAGCCGCCGTCGGCGATCTGGCCGATGACGGTATCCCGGTAGCGGCCCAGTTCCTGCTGCGCCCAGCGCTGGGCCAGCTCGGCATCGGGCTCGCGCGGCGGCAGCCAGGCACCCAGGCCGTTGGGGCCGAACAGGCGGCGCGTCATGCGCACCGTGCGGGCATCGCGCTGGTCGCGCCAGGCGTTGAGTTCGTCGGTGATCTTCTGCGCCATGCGGCGCTCGTATTGCTTCAGCGGATGGTCCGGGTCGAGCTCGACCCGATGGGCGCGCGCCGCAGCAGCCTGCTGGCGGATGAAGGCGGCCGCCGGATGCTTGTCGGAGAACAGTTGCCGCTGCATGCGCAGCGGATTCATGCGCATCAACGCGTTGGCGCTTTCGCGGGTGGCGCTCATGCGCACCCACGGGCGCACCCAGGTCTTGTACCACTGCGCATTGAGTTGCGACCACTGGCTGATGGTCGAGAAGAGCGACTCCTCCTCGCGGCCTTCGGGATTGAGCTTGCGCAGGTCTTCCATGGTGCGGTGCTGGTAATGCACCGTGTAGTCACCCGGCTCCAGCGCATCCCAGCGCTGGCTCGCGCGACCGTCCTTGCGTTCCAGCTTCATCTCGTAGAGCCCTGGTGGCAGGCTCTCGATGACGTCCAGCGAACTCACCAGCTGGTCGTGCTCCTTCAACGCCACCGATCCGCCCACGAAGATGCCCAGGTGGCCCACGCTCTCGTGCAGCACGTAGATGATGGTGCGTCCGGCCGCCGCGATGGCGCGCTCGTCGCCCCACACATCGATGATCCAGTTCAGTGCCTGCGGCGGTGGCGTGATGTTGTCTCCCCATGAGGCGAAGACCACGATGGGTGCGGTGATGTCGCGCAGATTGACCGGCCTGCCCTTGACCTCCAGCTCCCCGCGCGCCAGCTTGTTGCCCACGAACAGATTCTCGGTGATGGCCTCGATCTCGGCCCCGGTCATGCGGAAGAAACCGCCCCACCAGCGTTCGAATTCCAAAAAGCGCGGCGCTTCCTGGTCAACCCCGGCCCACAGGTTGTAATACTTGCTCCAGAAGGTGTTGGCCGGATTGAGTTTCTCGAAATTCTCGACCAGGTAGGCGCCATCGAAACGGTCGGCCCCGAGGTCGGCAGCCAGCGAGGCCAGCCAGGTCCCGCCGAGGTTGGCACCGCTGTAACGCATCGGGTTCAGCGTGGAACTGCCAGCCCAATAGGACGCCGGCGCGCCGACCATCATCAGCGGACCAAACAGCTCCGGCCGCACGGCATCGAGCGTCATCATGGCCCAGCCGGCCTGGCAATTGCCGATCACCACCGGCTTGGCCGGGCATTGCGGATGGCGGCGGATCACTTCTTCGAGGAAGCGCGCCTCGGCATCCATGACGGTGACCAGCGTCTGGCCATCCTCGGGCTCGGGACGGAAGGTGACGAAATACACGGTATGCCCGGCCTTCATCGCCATGCCCACTTCCGAATCGAACTTGAAGCCGCCAATGCCGGGGCCGTGCCCGGCACGCGGATCCACCACCACCACGGGACGCGCCTGCGCATCGACCGGCAGCCCCGGTGGCGGCTGCAGGCGCAACAAGGCGTAATTGCAGGGCTCGGGCAGGTCGTGGCCATCCAGCACCAGCTCATGGTCGAATTTCAACAGCGGTGGCGTACCCTGCTCCAGATGCTCCAGATAGTCATTGCCACGGTCGAGCAAGGTATCGAGGAAGAGGAAACTGCGCTGTACGCAATCCTGTACATAGTTCGGGACATCGCCCCAGGCCGCAGCGGGCGTGGCGGGCTGCAGGGGGGGATGGAGGTCGGACGTCTTGCGGCTTGCCATGGGTGCACTCCGGTCAAGTAAGAGTTCCATCATACTGACCTGGATCGTCAGCAAATCGTCCGATCTCTGCGACAATGGAACCGCAATTCACGGAATTGGACGTAAAAATCACTAAAACCATTGCACGGAGGAACTTTCATGGAGCTCAAGAGCCTGGTGGACCAACCCGGAAAGTTGCCGACCATTCCCAAGGTGGTCCAGCAACTGATGGCCAGCTTCAACAGCGAGGAAGTGTCCGCCCACGAGATCGCCCAGCAGATCGCCGCCGACCCGGCGCTGACCGCCAAGGTGCTGCGGCTGGCCAACTCGGCGTTTTTCCATGCCTCGCGCACCATCGGGACAGTCGACGATGCGCTGCGCATGCTGGGCTTCATCATGGTGCGCAACCTGGTGCTGGGCAATGGCATGGTGGCGGCCTTCAAGAGCAGCCGCGGCATGGACTTGCAGCAGTTCTGGCGGCACACCCTCTATACCGCCGTGGCGGCGCGCTGGCTGGCGATGCATGCCGGGATCAACGGCGAAGACAACGGGGATGCCGTCTTCACGGTAGGGATGATGCACGGCATCGGCCAGTTGCAATTGCATGCCGTGGCCCCGGCCGCTGTCGCCGCGCTGGACAAGCAATGCAATGTGCTCGACGCCGGCCGCGCCGAACAGGAAAAGGCAGCCTGGGGCTTCCACTACGCCGATGTATCGGCCGAACTGGCGACGATCTGGCACTTCCCGGATGCGCTGGTGACCGCACTGCGCTCGGTTCCCGATCCGCTGGGCGCAGGCCGCCTCGATCGTGCCGCCGCCTGGGTGCACCTGGGTGCGTGGGCTGCGCGCGCGACCGTGCTGTCGCTGGAGGACGAGGCCGCACTGGCCATCTACCCGGCAGCCGTGGGCAAGAAGCTGGGGGTGGACCCGGCGTGGATGCCGGTGCTGGTCAAGCACGCCCCTGACAAGGCCGAACGCGCCATGCCCTCGCTCACGGAACTGGCGGCGGGGCTGGACGCGATGCTGGAGTAGCCGGCCTTATCTGGCCTCAGGTCGCGCAAATACTGCAGCTGTGTCCCTTGCAGTTGTGCAGCACGCTGCTGCGGCCGGCGCCTGCATGCGTCCCCGGCCCGGTCGCACCCTGCCCGGCTAGCTGCTCGGCACCGTTGCGGGGCTGCCAGCGATGCTTGACCTGCAAGCCCACATGGCCGCCCGTGGGCATGGGCGAGGCCGCCGTTTCCTGCTTGCAGTAGGGACAGCAGGTCTGGCCGTGCAATCCCTGCAAGGGAATCAGGCGCTCGAAGATGCCTTCGCAATGGCTGCAACGAATGTCGTACAAGGGCATGGCGCCTCCTTCATCAATCCTGTGTCTCGAAAAAACCCGGCCAGGCCTGCGCCCGGCCGGGAACACACACGTCACTGCGTTGATCGCTAGCCCTTGCGGCCCCAATACGATTTGTCATTGAGCATGCCCTTGGGCGTGATGTCCTGATCAAAGATGGAGGTCGGCAAGGCCACCGTGCAGGCGCAGTTGGGGATGTCGACGATGCCGCCGATGCGCCCTTCCACCGGTGCGGCGGTCAGCAGCATGTAGGCCTGGCTGCCGGTATAGCCGAAGTGGGTCAGGTAGTCGATGGCCTTCAGGCAGGCCTGGCGATAGGCCACGGTGGCATCGAGGTAGTAGTTCACGCCGTTTTCCACGCTGATGCCTTCGAAGGTCAGCCACTGCTCGTAATGCGGCTTGACGATGCTGGGCATGAAGATGGGCGAGGTGATGTTGTACTTGGCCATGCCGCCCTTGATGAGGTCGAAGCCGACGTGGCTCACGCCATCCATCTCGATGGCACCGCAGAAGCCGATCTCGCCGTCCCCCTGCGAGAAGTGCAGGTCCCCCATCGAGAAGCCCGCGCCCTTCACGTACACCGGGAAGAAGATGCGGGTGCCCGCCGACAAGTCCTTGATGTCGGTATTGCCGCCATGCTCGCGTGGCGGCACGGTGCGGGCGGCGACCTTGGCCATTTCATCGAACTTGGCACCGGTCAGGCCGCGCAGCACGGCGGTGCTGGGGTTGGGCGGCTGGGCCAGGCCCTTGGCGGCCAGCGGCGCTTCTCTGCGATTCCACTCGGCCAGCAGATCGTGGGAAGGCAGGCAACCCATCAGACCGGGGTGGGTCAGGCCGGCGATGCGCACGCCCGGGATATGGCGCGAGGTGGCATACAAGCCCTTCAGGTCCCAGATGGCCTTGTCGGCTTCGGGGAAGTAATCGGCCAGGAAGCCGCCACCGTTTTCCTTGGCAAACACGCCGGAGAAACCGACCGGGGTCACCGGCTTGATGTCCAGCAGGTCGATCACCAGCAGGTCGCCCGGCTCGGCCCCTTCCACGTGGAAGGGACCGGTCAGCGGATGGGCGCGGGTCAGGTCGACGTTCTTGACGTCGGAGACATCGTCGGTGTCCTGGATCTGCGCGTCCAGGAAGTCCAGCGACTCGATCAGGATGGATTCGCCCGGCTTGACCGAGGCCAGGAATGGCAGGTCCGGGTGCCAGCGGTTGTGGCCCAGTTCAGCCTGCTCTGCCAGCGGGACGCCGGGCTTGATCTTGAAGTGTTGCATGCGATCTCCTTGGTGGTGGGTGTGTGATGAGGCCTTGCGCCTTCGGCCTCAGGCTGCCGGCTCGGTAGGGATCCCGGGCATCGGGCATTCGGACGTACCGGCACTGTTGCGCGTCAATGCCTCGACGTGGGCGCGTGCAGCCTGCGGGTCGTTGACCCAGGTGCGATAGAAGTCGAAGGGACACTCGGCCACGCCCGCCGGCGATTCGCCCGAATTGATCTTGCCGGTGTAGCCGCGATGCAGCAGCTTGTAGAGGTGGTTCTGCGATTGCCAGTTGCGGCGCGCATCGCGGATGGCCGAGACCGACAGTTCGGCATACTGGATGCCCATCTCCTCGGTGCCGCATTCGCCCAGCGTGCGGCCATCGAAACCGACGATGGCCGAATGGCCGAAATAGGAATAGACGCCATCGAACCCGGCGGCATTGGCCACGGCCACATAAAGGTTGTTCATCCAGGCCATGGCCTTGGAGACCATGATCTGCTGTTCCTTGGCCGGATACATGTAGCCCTGGCAGCGCACCACCAGTTCCGCGCCCTTCATGGCGCAGTCGCGCCAGATCTCGGGATAGTTGCCGTCATCACAGATGATGAGGCTGATCTTCAAGCCCTTGGGGCCATCGCAGACATAGGTGGTATCGCCCGGATACCAGCCCTCGATGGGCGTCCACGGCATGATCTTGCGGTACTTCTGCACGATCTCGCCCTGGTCGTTGATGAGGATCAGCGTGTTGTAAGGGACCTTGCGCGGATGCTCTTCATGGCGCTCGCCGGTCAGCGAAAACACCCCCCACACGCCGGCGATGCGGCAAGCTACGGAAAAGATGGCCGTCTCGTCGCCGGGAATGGTGGCGGCGGTCTCGAACATTTCTTCACGGTCATACATGATGCCGTGGGTGGAATACTCGGGGAACACCACCAGGTCCAGCCCCGGCAATCCCTGCTTCATGCCGACCAGCATGGCGGCGATTTTCCTGGCGTTCTCCAGCACCTCGCCGCGCGTATGCAGGCGCGGCATCTTGTAGTTCACCACGGCCACGCCGACGGCGTCGCGGCTGGCTGAAATGTCTCCGTGTCGCATGGGCTTGCTCCTCTGAAAAGACGGTCGGATCAGACCGACAGATACTTGCTGATGGTGGGCGCATCGACGTTCTCGCGCGTGTCTTCGTAGACGAAGCGGCCCTTGTCGATGACCAGGAAGCGATCGGCAATCTCCAGCGTGAAGCTCAGTACCTGCTCCGAGACCACGATGGTGAGCGCACGGATCTTGCGGATTTCCTTGAGGCTCCTGGCGATGTCCTTGATGATGGAAGGCTGGATGCCTTCGGTCGGCTCATCCAGCAGCAGCACGCGCGGATTGGTGGCCAGCGCGCGCGCAATGGCCAGTTGCTGCTGCTGTCCGCCGGACAGGTTGCCGCCCTTGCGGGTGCGCATGTCATAGAGCACCGGGAACAGCGAGTACAGCTCGTCGGGCACCTTGCCCTTGGCCGACGCGGGCAGGCCGGTCTGGATGTTTTCCAGCACCGTCATGTGCGAGAAGATCATGCGCCCCTGCGGCACGTAGGCCACGCCGCGCTCGACGCGCTGGTGGCTTTCCAGGCCGCCCAGTTCCACGCCATCGATGCTGATGCTGCCGCCGCGCAGCGGCAGGATGCCCATCAGGGTCTTGAACAGCGTGGTCTTGCCCATGCCGTTGCGGCCCATGACGGCGACGATTTCTTCCTTGGCCACCGACAGGTCGACATCGTGGATGACCTTGCTCTGGCCGTAGCCGGAGGCGAGTTGCGAGACTTTGAACATGGCAGGCTCCGGGGATGAGGAAAGTTCAGTGACCGAGATAGACATCGATCACCTTGGGATCGGACTGCACCTTCTCCATGCTGCCTTCGGCCAGGATCTTGCCCTGGTGCAGCACGGTGACCTTGTGGGCGATGCTCTTGACGAAATCCATGTCGTGCTCGATCACCACCACCGAACGGCCCTGGCTGATGCGGCCCAGCAGCTCGGCCGTCTTTTCGCGTTCGGAGACGCTCATGCCGGCCACCGGTTCATCCAGCATCAGCAGCTCCGGCTCCTGCATCAGCAGCATGCCGATTTCCAGCCACTGCTTCTGGCCATGCGAGAGCAGGTCAGCCTGGGTGTGCAATTGCGCTTCCAGGAAAATCTCCGCCGCCACCGCCTCCACCCGCGCCACCACATCCGGCGAACGCTTGAAGGTCAGCGCGCCGAACACCTTGCGGCCACGCGGGAAGGACATCTCCAGGTTCTCGAACACGGAAAGGTTCTCGTAGATGGACGGGGTCTGGAACTTGCGCCCGACACCCACCCGCACGATGGCGTGCTCGCTCATCTTGGTCAGTTCGTGATTGTTGAACTTGATGCTGCCGGAAGTGGCGCGGGTCTTGCCGCAGATCAGGTCCAGCACCGTGGTCTTGCCGGCGCCGTTGGGTCCGATCACGACGCGCACCTCATTGCGCTGCACGTAGAGATTGAGCTTGTCGACTGCCTTGAACCCATCGAAAGACACGGTCAGGTCTTCGATGGCCAGGACCGGATGGGCATCCGATTCGAAACCGATGGCGTGTTCGCTCATTTGCTGGCCTCCAGGGTCGCGCCTGGCTCGATGCCATCACGCTTGGGTTCAGGGGTGGATGGTCGGGAGACCGGCTTGGGGACTTCTGCAGCGACGGGGGCTACCGGTTTGGATTCACCGCGCAGCTTGGTCATCAGGCGCTTGCCTTGGGACTGCCAGAGCCCGGCCAGGCCATTGGGGAAATACATCACCACCGCGATGAAGAGACCGCCCATCAGGAACAGCCACAATTCGGGGAAGGTTTCGGAGAAGTAGGTTTTGCCAAAGTTCACCAGCAGCGTTCCATACACCGCGCCCAAGAGCGACATACGGCCTCCCACTGCAGCAAAGATCACCATTTCGATGGAGGGCACGATACCGACGAAGGACGGCGACATGAAGCCCACCTGCAGCGTGAACATGGCCCCGCCGATGGCCGAGAACATGGCCGCCGCGCAGAAGACGAAGACCTTGAAGCTGGCCACGTCATAGCCGGAGAAGCGCACCCGTTCTTCCTTGTCGCGCATGGCCACCAGCAGCCGCCCCAGCTTGGAGCCGAGCACGTAGCGGCCGAACAGGATGCAGCCGAACAGCAATCCCGCATTGACGAAATACAGCACCAGCTTGGCGTGGTCGGTACGGATGTCCCAGCCCATCAGGGTCTTGAGGTCGGTGATGCCGTTCACACCGCCGGTGAGGCCCTGCTGGCCGATGATGAGGATGGACAGGATGGCGGCGATGGCTTGCGTGACGATGGAGAAATACACATCCCCCACGCGCCGCTTGAACATCGCCAGCCCGATCAGCATGGCCAGCACGGTCGGCACCACCAGCACCGCAAGGATCGTGAAGGCGAAACTGTGGAAGGGCTCCCACATCGCCGGCAAGGCGGTGATCTGGTTCCAGTCCATGAAGTCGGGGATGCCCGGGGTGGACTGGATCTTGGTGCTGATGGGGTCCGAGGCTTCGAGCTTGAGGAACATGGCCATGCAATAGCCGCCCAGGCCGAAGAACACGCCTTGCCCCAGGCTGAGGATGCCGCCGTAGCCCCAGCACAGCACCAGGCCCACGGCTACGAAAGCATAGGACAGGTACTTGCCCACCAGGTTGAGTCGGAACATGTCCAGCGTCAGCGGGAACACCACCAGCAGCAGCGCTGCCATCACCAAGAGGCCAAGCGCACCGGAGCGCCCGCCCAGCAGTTTTTCATAGGCTGCATTCATCATCGGACCTCGCTCATGTAGTTGGATCGGGAGTGGCCATGCTTGACATTCATTTGCGCACCTTCGCCGAGAACAGGCCTTGCGGACGCAGCATCAGGATCAGGATCACCGCCGACAAGGTCAGCACCTTGGCCATGGAGCCGGTCAGGAAGAATTCCGCCGTGGATTGCGTCTGCGCAATCGAGAACGCCGAGGCGATGGTGCCGATGAGGCTTTGCGCGCCGCCGAAGACCACCACAAGGAAGGTATCGACGATGTAGAGCGATCCGCTGGTCGGGCCGGTGGAACCGATGGTGGTGAAGGCCGCCCCGGCCACGCCGGCCACGCCGCAACCGAGTGCAAAGGTAGTGCGGTCGACCTTGCGGGTGTTGATGCCCACGGCCCCGCTCATGATCCGGTTCTGCATCGTGGCCCGCACCTGCAAGCCCCAGCGGGAGCGGAACAGCAACACGAAGATGGCACCGGTCAGCAAGACCGTGAGCCCCATCATGAAGAGACCGTTCAACGGGATGTCGATGGCATCGGTAGGCTTGAAGGAGCCCATGAGCCAGTCCGGCAAGGTGGCGCTGACTTCCTTGGCGCCGAAGATGGAACGGAAGGTCTGCTGCATCGCCAGCGACAGTCCCCAGGTGGCCAGGAGCGTATCGAGCGGACGCTTGTAGAGGCGGCTGATGAGCAGCAGCTCGGTGAGATAGCCCACGCCAAAGGCCACGGCGAAGGAGAGCACGATGGCCACGAAGAAATAGAACGGCTGCAAAGCCGGGGCATAGGTGGTGGTCAGGTGCGACAGCAGGTAAGTGATGTAGGCACCGATGGTGAGGAATTCACCGTGGGCCATGTTGATCACGCCCATCTGCCCGAAGATGATGGCCAGGCCCAGCGCCATCAGCAGCAGCACGCAGAAAACCGAGAGGCCGTTGAAGCCCTGCATGGCGAAGATCGCGCCGAATTCGGATAGAGAAACCATGATGACTCCCGACGGGGCAGAGTTGCAGATTGGAGGAAGGGCGGCGGCACCCGCATGTCACTACAGGCGCCACCGCTTTGCTGCACGAAGGGCCGGTGCGGTACCGGCCAGGCCGCCTTACTGGTAGCCCTTGGGGAAGGGATTGGGCTCGATCAGCTCGGACTCGTAGACCACCTTGAACTGGCCATCCTTCTGCGCCTCGCCGATGCGGGTCTTGCTCCAGAGGTGATGGTTTTCGTGGACCTTGACGTAACCTTCGGGCGCGGTCTTGAGTTCGATGCCGGGCGAGGCGGCCACCACCTTGTCGACATCGAAGCTGCCGGCCTTTTCCACGGCGGCCTTCCACAGCCAGGGGCCGAGATAGGCTGCTTGCGTGACGTCGCCAATGACCGAATTGGCGCCGAACTTGGCCTTGAACTCGGCCACGAATTTCTTGTTGTTGGCGTTGTCGAGACTCTGGAAATACTTCATCGAAGCAAAGAAGCCTTCCACGTTCTCGCCGCCGATGCCCAGCATTTCATCCTCGGTCACCGAGATGGTCAGCAGGTTCTGGGTCTTGGCGGTCACGCCCGCGGCCTTCAGCTGCTTGTAGAAGGCGACGTTGGAGCCGCCGACCACGTCGGCGAAGATCACGTCCGGCTTCTTCAGCTTGATCTTGTTGATGAGCGAACCGAATTGCGTGTTGCCCAGCGGGTAGTATTCCTCGCCCACCACCGAGCCCTTGAGCACGTTCTCGATGTGCTTGCGGGCGATCTTATTGGAGGTACGCGGCCAGATGTAGTCCGAGCCGACCAGGAAGAAGGTCTTGGCCTTCTTTTCCTTGGCCACCCAGTTCAGGCCCGCCAGCACCTGTTGCGTCGCCTCCTGCCCGGTATAGAACACGTTCTTGGATTGCTCCAGGCCTTCATAGAAGGTCGGGTAGTACAGCAGGCCGTTATCCTTCTCGAACACCGGCAGCACCGCCTTGCGCGAGGCCGATGTCCAGCAGCCGAAGACCGCCGCCACGCGGTCGTTTTCCAGCAGCTTCTTGGCCTTTTCGGCGAAGGTCGGCCAGTCGCTGGCACCGTCTTCCTGGATGATCTTGATCTTGCGGCCGAGGATGCCGCCCATGGCATTGATCTGGTCGATGGCCAGGCGCTCGGCCTGGATCGAACCGGTCTCGCTGATGGCCATGGTGCCGGTGGCCGAGTGCAGCTGGCCGACCGTCACTTCGGTATCGGTGATGGCCAGTTTGGTGGTGTTGACCTTGGCGGTCGGATACTGCTGGGCCGAGGCCATGCCCGGCAGGGCCGCTGCTGCTGCCCCGGCGGCCAGGCCCATCAGAATCTTGCGGCGCGGGAGCGAGGGAGGATTGGAAGACGAGGAATGCGACATGCGGTACTCCTTTCGGGCGTTGTTGTTGGACTCGGTCTGGGCCATCGTGGCGTCATGCAAGCAATAAAACGAAGACCGGACAACGCACTGCCCCGGCAGCGGCACAGCCCGGGGAACCCCTTGCAACACACGGGTCCGGCGCTTCGTTCTGAGGCGCAGAATAGGGTTGCCGATGCAGCGCAACAATACGTTGTTTGACGTAAGCCCCCTGCTGGTGCGGCCCGGCGGCCTGCACAGCTTTTGACCATGGCTTGCCTGCTGTTGGTGCGCACTTTGCGTGCGTGGCGTCGGGATGCGGCGGCGGCATCCACGCAGCCTGCCATTTGTTGGTGAATTCTCATGGTGTGCAGACAGGCATCTACGTCATTTGACGTATGCCCTCCTACCCGGAATGGTTTGAAAATTGCTTGGACATAAACACGAGCGAACCTGATCGTGTGCGCTGCAACGAGCCTGACAAGACACTGACGACGACAACCCTCCGGATCCCTGACCTCACCAAGAGCCACCGTGACCCATCCCGCCACTCAACGCATCGTCAAGGTCCGGCGCGACTACAACACCTGGGTCGCCAACGAGACGCTGGAAGACTACGCGCTGCGCTACACGCCGCTGTCGTTTCGCCGATGGTCGGAATTCCGCCTGGCCAATACGGCGCTGGGGGCCACCTCTTTCCTGGCGCTGGAAGCCATCAGCGGTGCCATCACCCTGAGCTATGGCTTCACCAATGCCTTCTGGGCCATCGTCTGCGTGATGGTGCTGTTCTTCGCCACCGGCCTGCCCATCAGCTATTACGCGGCACGCTACGGGGTGGACATGGACCTGCTCACGCGTGGTGCCGGCTTCGGCTACATCGGTTCGACCATCACCTCGCTGATCTATGCCAGCTTCACCTTCATCTTCTTCGCGCTGGAAGCGGCCATCATGGCGCAGGCCATCGAGATCTATTTCGGCCTGCCGCTGGTGTATGGCTATGTGCTCTGTTCCTTGATCATCATCCCCATGGTGGCCTACGGCATCACCCTCATCAACCGGCTGCAGATGTGGACCCAGCCACTGTGGCTGGTGCTGCTGGTGCTGCCCTATGCCTGCGTGCTGTACAAGGAGCCGGAAGCGCTGTTGAACCTGATGAGCTTCGCCGGCCGTGCAGAGGAAGGCAGTTCCTTCAACCTCACGCTCTTCGGGGCCGCTGCCACGGTGGCCTTCTCGCTCATTGCGCAGGTGGGCGAACAGGTGGACTTCCTGCGCTTCCTGCCGCAGAAAACCGCTGCCAATCGCGGTCGCTGGTGGAGCGCCCTGCTGCTGGCCGGTCCCGGCTGGATCCTGCTGGGCGGGGCCAAGATGCTGGGCGGCACGCTGCTGGCCTTCCTCGCCATCCAGCATGAAGTGCCCATGGCGCGCGCCGTGGAGCCGACCCAGATGTACCTGATCGGCTACCAGTACGTGTTCGGCAATCCGGCCTTTGCGCTGGGGGCGGTGGTGCTCTTCGTGGTGGTCTCGCAGATCAAGATCAACGTCACCAATGCCTATGCCGGCTCGCTGGCCTGGTCCAACTTCTTTGCGCGCCTCACGCACAGCCATCCGGGGCGTGTGGTGTGGCTGGTGTTCAATGTGCTGATCGCAGTCCTGCTCATGGAGCTGGGCGTGTTCAATGCACTGGAACACGTGCTGGCGCTCTACAGCCTGGTGGCCATCTCCTGGATCGGCGCCGTGGTGGCCGATCTCGTCATCAACAAGCCGCTGCGGCTGAGCCCGGCGCACATTGAATTCAAGCGCGCCCACCTGTATGACGTGAACCCGGTCGGCGTGGGTTCGATGGCCATTGCCACCCTGCTCTCCACACTGGCCATGTCGGGCGTGATGGGCAAGACGATCGCCGCGATGGCTCCCTTCATCGCACTGGGCACGGCGCTGGTGACGGCGCCCCTGATCGCGCTGGCCACCGGCAGCCGCTACTACATCGCGCGGCGCGATACGCTGTCCGAACAGAACTATCGTCCGGTCACGCCGGGCCAAGCGCATTCGGTGCTGGATTGCGTGATCTGTGGCAACGCGTTCGAGACGCCGGACATGGCGCACTGTCCTGCCTACCAGGGGGCCATCTGTTCGCTGTGCTGTTCACTGGATGCGCGCTGCAAGGATCGCTGCAAGACGCCCCGCGCGCGCCTGCCCAACCAGATCCTGCATACCCTGCACCAGTTGATCCCGGCGCGCTTCGCGCTCAAGCTCAATACGCGCATCGGGCATTACCTGAGCGTCTTCGGCCTACTCGCCGGCGGGCTGGCCATCGTGCTGTGGATGCTGTATTTCCAGCAGATGGCCGATCTCTCCGGGCTCAGCTTGTCTGCACCGGATTCATTGCGGGGCGTCTTCATCAAGCTGTTCTGCCTGCTGCTGGTGGTGGTCGGTGTCGGTGCATGGTGGTTGGTGCTGACCAATGAAAGCCGCGCCGTGGCCCAGGAAGAATCGGAGCGCCAGACCAACCTGCTGCTGCAGGAAATCGAGGCCCACAAGCAGACCGATGCCGAACTGCAACGCGCCAAGGAAGCCGCCGAATCGGCCAACCTGGCCAAGAGCCGCTTCGTGGCCGGGATGAGCCACGAATTGCGCACGCCCTTGAACAGCATGCTCGGCTACGCACAAATCCTGCACGTCGATGCCACCATCCCGCCGGCCCGCAAGGAAGCCATCGCCATCATCCGCCGCAGTGGCGAACACCTGTTGAGTCTCATCGATGGCCTGCTCGACATCGCCAAGATCGAGGCCGGCAAGATGCGCCTGGCCTCGGACGAACTGGCACTGGAAGCCTTCCTGGAACAGATCGTGGGCATGTTCGCGCCACAGGCCGAGCAGAAGGGCCTGCACTTCCGCTTCGAGAAATCGGGCCGCCTGCCGCAGATCGTGCACGCCGACCAGAAACGGCTGCGCCAGATCCTGATCAACCTGCTGGGCAATGCCGTGAAATTCACCGACCACGGTGGCGTCACGCTCAAGCTGCGATACGCCCGCGAGATCGCCTATTTCGATGTGATCGACACCGGTATCGGCATTGCCGACGAGGACCTGGAACGCATCTTCCTGCCCTTCGAGCGCAGCAGCGCCGCCAATCTGCGGGAAGACATCGGCACCGGCCTGGGGCTGGCCATCAGCCGCATGCTGGTGCACATCATGGGCGGTGAACTGAGCGTGCAGAGCCGGGTCGGCCAGGGCAGCAGTTTCCATCTCAAGATCTACCTGCCTGAAGTCCACGTGCCGCGCCCGCGCCTGAAGCTGGAAGACCAGATGTCGGGCTACGCCGGGCCTTCCCGCCATATCCTGGTGGTCGACGACCAGGCCTCGCAGCGCCGGCTGCTCAGGGACATGCTCATGCCCCTGGGATTCGTGGTGAGCGAAGCCGACAGCGGACTGGCCTGCATGGAACGATTGGGACGCGAAGTCCCGGACCTGATCCTGCTGGATATCGCCATGCCGCAGATGGATGGCTGGACGGTCGCCCGTGCCATCCGCGCACGCGGGCTGGCGCACTTGCCCATCCTGCTGGTCTCGGCCAATGCCTTCGAGAACCTGCACGAGCGCAACGAGCCGCCGCTGGTCAATGACTTCGTCGTCAAGCCGGTCTCGTACAACGAATTGCTCGCCAAGATCCGGCAGCACCTGAAACTGGACTGGGTAGCCCAGGCGACACCGGAAGTGCCGCCGTCGCTTGTGCCGGCGAATGCGCAAGCGACGGCGCAACCGCTGATGCTGGTACCGCCCCA
Source organism: Herbaspirillum sp. CAH-3 (assembly GCF_009668275.1). NCBI lineage: Bacteria > Pseudomonadati > Pseudomonadota > Betaproteobacteria > Burkholderiales > Oxalobacteraceae > Herbaspirillum > Herbaspirillum sp. CAH-3. Next base: position 15,505 of record NZ_VSWE01000029.1, read on the forward strand.
TGACAAGCTGGCCACCCTGCTGGAACTGGGCAGCATCGGCTACGCCAAGGAAATCCTGCGCCAGCTCGACGCCATGGAGCGCCAGCAGCCGGCCTACCTGCCCTTCACCACCGAGTTGCGGCAGCTGGTCAAGCAATTCCGATTGAATGAATATGTCACCCGCATCAAGGAGCTGATCCGACATGATCTCAACGACGTTCGATAGACACGTGGTGCTGATCGTCGATGACATGCCCGACAACCTGGCCATGTTGTCCGACGCGCTCGATGAAAGCGGCCATATCGTGCTGGTCGCCACCGACGGCCTGGCGGCGCTGCAGCGGCTGGACCACATCACGCCGGACCTGATCCTGCTGGATGCGATGATGCCCGGCATCGACGGTTTCGAAACCTGCCGCCGCATCAAGCAGGTCAAGCGGGTGGCGCATGTGCCGGTGGTGTTCATGACCGGCTTGTCGGAGACCGAACACGTGGTGCGCGGCTTCGAGGTCGGCGGCATCGACTACGTGACCAAGCCGATCCGTCCGCAGGAAGTGGTGGCACGCATCGGTGCGCATATCCGCACCGCGCGCATGATGACGCAAACGCGCGGGATGCTGGAACATGCGGCGCATGCCGTGATCGTGCTGGGCGGCAATGGCTTGCCGATGTGGCAGACCAGCAAGGCCTCACAGTGGCTGGAAAAATACTATGGTCCGGCGGCACCGGCCAGCCACAAGCTGCCGGGCCCCTTGCAGGTCTGGCTCAACGAGCAGCTGGTACGGCAGCGCCAGGGCGAGAGCCTGGATCACGTGCCGCCGTTGATCGTGCGCCAGCAACAGGACGAATTGCACATCACGCTCTCCGGTCCGGGCCAGGGGCATGGCGTGAGCCTGGTGCTGGAGGAGAAGATCGCGGGCGCGACACCTCGCGGCGAAGAAGCCATGACCCTGCCGGCCACCCTGGAAGGCGCGCGCCTGACGCCGCGCGAAAGCGACGTCCTGCTCTGGCTGGGCAAGGGCAAGACCAACCGCGACATCGCCGAAATCCTCGGCATGAGCCCGCGCACGGTCAACAAGCACCTGGAACATATCTTCGTGAAGCTGGGGGTGGAGACGCGTTCTGCGGCGGCGGTGCTGGCCAGCAGCCTGGCGGCGGCCAGCGTTGCCAGCAGCGGCAGCCAGTTGCTGCAATGAATCCTGCCCAATAAAAGCGCGCACGCATGGCCGGTTTGGCCTATCCTTGCACAGGGCACTCACGCCCATCATCACCGAAGCAAAGGAGTCAACATGCCCAAGAAAGAGAAACTGGACCCGGAAACCGAAGCCCTGATCCAATGGTGTACCGAAGTCGAGCAGTTCCTGGTCAAGGGCGGTGCCACGCTGGACCAGGCACAAGAGCACATCGAGGAACAGGTCGAATGGTTCACTGACCTCTACTACGATGGCCTCACCCCGGAAGAAGCCGCCAAGGAAGCCCTGGCCTGATTCCCATCCGCCACTCCCCCAACCGCATCCCGGCCCGCAAGGCCGGGATTTTCTTTGGTGTCACGCCGTATTACTTCGGCGCAAACCGCGTCGGCACCCGCTGCAAGGCCTCATACAAAGGCCGGCAGGATTGGGCCAGCCGCTCCAGGCTGGCCTCGCGCAGCGCATCCAGGTCCACCGGCTCCGTTCCCGCCAGTCCGGCCCAGGCCAGCAGGGCGCCAAAGGCTTGCGGCGTATCGAACATGCCGTGCAGGTAGCTGCCCAATATCTGCCCGTCCTCAGATTGCGCCCCCTCGCCGCGCCCGTCGATGACGAACGCAGGACGCTCCAGTGCCGGTCCGCAGGAGACGCCCATGTGAATTTCATAGCCGCTCACCGTGGCAGCCACGTCACCGAAGGCGCATTGGCCGGCGACCTGCAGCAGTTTCTTCTCACGCGTCAGCTCGGTACGCATCGGCAGCAAACCGAGGCCGGCACTGCTGCCGGGCGCACCTTCCACACCGTGCGGATCGTCCACGCTCTCCCCCAGCATCTGGAAGCCGCCACAGATGCCGATGAGCTTGCCGCCATAGCGCAGGTGCCGCGCGATGGCCGTGTCCCAGCCATGTTCGCGCAGCCAGCGCAGGTCACCGCGCGTGTTCTTGCTGCCAGGCAGGATGATGAGATCGGCGGGTGGCACCGGCTGACCCGGCCCGATGAAACGCAGGTCCACACCGGGATGGGCGCGCAGCGCATCGAAGTCGGTGTGGTTGCTGATGCGCGGGAAGACCGGCACCACGATGCGGAAATCGCCCTTGCTCTCCTGCGTGGCCGCCACCGCATCCTCGGCATCCAGGTGCAAGCCATGCAGGTAAGGCAGCACCGCCAGCACGGGCTTGCCGGTGCGCGCTTCGAGCCAATCCAGGCCGCCCTGCAAGAGACTGATGTCGCCCCGAAAACGATTGATGACGAAGCCGATCACGCGCTCGCGCTCACTCTCCGAAAGACAGTCGAGGGTGCCGGTCAGATGGGCGAAGACGCCGCCCCGGTCGATGTCGGCCACGATGATGACCGGGCAATCGACCGCTTCCGCAAAGCCCATGTTGGCGATGTCGCGCGCACGCAGGTTGATCTCGGCCGGACTGCCCGCCCCTTCCACGATCACGCAGGCGTACTGCGTGCGCAGGCGCTCGTAGGATTGCAGCACCGCCTGCATGGCCTCGGTCTTGTAGCGGTGGTAGTCGCGGGCGTTCATGTCGGCACGCACCTTGCCATGCACGATGACCTGGGCGCCGGTATCGCTGGAGGGTTTCAGCAGTACCGGGTTCATATCGGTGTGGGGCGCGATGCCTGCGGCCTGGGCCTGCAGGGCCTGGGCCCGCCCGATCTCGCCGCCATCGCTGGTGACGGCGCTGTTCAAGGCCATGTTCTGCGGCTTGAAGGGAGCGACACCGATGCCATCCTTCTTCAGCAGGCGGCACAGTGCAGCGGCCAGGGTGCTCTTGCCGGCATCCGACGTGGTGCCCTGGATCATCAATGTATGGAAGGGAAACTCAGCCACGTTGGCTCCATGTGTTCAAGGCCTCTTGCAGGCGCGACCAGCCCGCCTCATCCGGCGGCAGGCCCAGACGGATGCCTCCGGCGCCGCGCGTGAAGAGGCGCACCCAGATGCCGGCACGGGCCATCGCTTCATGAAACGCCTGCGCCTCGGGCTCGGGCCACCACTGGAACAGTGCCGTTCCGCTGGCACGAATGCCGTGCTGCGCCAGCAGCGCGTGCAGGCGCGCTCCTTCCGCCAGCAAGGTCTGCAGCGTGGCGGCCTGCCACGGACGATCGCCCAGTGCGGCGCCGCCGATCTGTTGCGCCGGGCCGCTGATGGACCAGGGACCGAGCCAGTCGGCCAGTGCATCCAGCACGGCGGGCGCTGCGCCCACGAAACCCAGCCGCAACCCGGCCAGCCCGAAAAACTTGCCGACCGAGCGCAGTACGATCAGGCCCGGCTGGTCGCAGTGGGCGGCCACGCTGTGGGCCTGCACGGTATCGCCAAAGGCTTCATCGACCACCAGCCAGCCACCGCGTCGCGCCAGCAGCGCTGCCCAGCGCAATACATCCCCTGGTGCCACCATGGCGCCGGTCGGGTTGTTGGGATTGCACAGGACCAGTACCTCGCAATCCGACTCACGGACCGCCTCATCCAGATGGTCATACGGCACTTCCCGCACGGTATGCCCTGCACGCCGCCAGCAGTGGGCGTGCTCGGCATAGATGGGGGCCGCGACCACCACCTGTGACGGCCGGGCTTGTTGTTGCAGGCGCAATTGCGGCAATGCCTGTATCGCCGCCTGCGTCCCCGCCACGGCCAGCAGGCGCGGGGCGCCGTAATACCCGCAGGCCGCCTGTTGCAGCGCTTGCGAGGGCTCGGGCAGGCGATGCCATGCATCGGGCGAAGGCACGGGGGCCGGATAAGGACGCGGATTGATGCCGGTGGAGAGGTCCAGCCACTCACTGCGCGGGCGGCCGTAATGGCGCGCCGCCTCGTTGAGATTGCCGCCGTGTTCAAGCATGAGGCGCTCCCGCTCCGATGGCCAGGCCCAGCAGCGCCACCGCGCAAACGACCGCCAGCCACAGTGCCGTGCTCATCGCTACCAGGCGCCAGACCCGCACGATGTCCGGCCCTTGCGCAGGCAGGCCACGGCCCAGCGGCGGGCGCTCTTCCACTTCGCCGTCATAGATGGCAGGGCCGCCCAAGGCCAGGCCCAATGCACCGGCGCCGGCAGCCATCACGGGGCCGGCGTTGGGACTGCTCCACGCGGGCGCCTGTGCCTTCCAGCAGTCCAGGGCCTGGCGCCGCTGGCCCAGCCACGCATAGGAAAAGGCGGTCAGGCGGGCGGGCAGCCAGTTGAGGACATCATCGATGCGCGCCGCAGACCAGCCGAAATACAGGAAACGCGCATTGCGATAGCCCCACATCGCATCCAGCGTGTTGGCCAACCGGAACAGCAAGGCCCCGGGACCACCGGCCACCAGGAACCAGAACAGGGTGCCGAAGACGGCATCGTTGCCATTCTCCAGCAGGGATTCAACGCCCGCCTTGGCGAGCTCGCCCTCACCGGACTCACGGGTATCCCGGCTGACGATGTACGAGGTCAGCCGCCGCGCCAATGGCAGATCGCCTTGCGCCAGCGCCCGGGCAATCGGCAGGGTATGCTCGCGCAGGCTGCGCAGGCCGATGCAGAAATACAGCAACGCCGCGTGCACCAGCGCGCCCAGCCATCCCGGCAACAGCGCGATCAGCCAGGCGCAGGCCAGCACCGGCGGCACTACCGCCAGGCACCAGGCCAGCACCCCGCGCAGGCGTAGCGCAGGCGCGTGATTGAGTGCACCCTCGATGCGCTTGGCCAGGTTGCCGAAGCCCACCAGCGGATGCCAGCGCCGCGCCTCGCCCAGCAGCAGGTCCAGGGCGATGCCCAGCGCCATCAGCACAGCCAGCGAGGGCCACGACAGTCCGCTCAACATGGGTTGTCCTTGAAGGTCAGCGGCAGGCCGGCCGCGACCCATTGCACGCGTTCGCACAGCGCCGCCACAGCCTGGTTCAGGCGCCCTGCCTCATCGACGAACCAGCGCGAGACCGCCCCTTGCGGCACGATGCCCATGCCCACTTCATTGGAGACCAGGATCACGGTGCCCTGCACTTCCTGCAAGGCCAGCAGGAAGTCAACGCGCTGCTGCGTGAAGGCCAGCGGCGGCGTGATCGGCCCCATCTCCGGATAATCCACGCCCTCGGCAAACAGCAGGTTGGCCAGCCAGACGGTGAGGCAATCGACCAGCACCACGGACTCGGGCCGGCACAGGCTGCGTAGCGCCTGTCCCAGTGCCAGCGGTTCTTCCACGGTGCTCCAGTGACCACCCAGCGCGCGGCGGCGCTGCTGGTGATGGGCAATGCGTTCCTGCATCTCGGCATCGTCGCGGCTGGCGGCGCGATTGGCGGTGGCCAGATAGACGATCTCGTGAGGACCGGACTGCGCTGCTGCCAGCGCCAGGCGTTCCGCGTGGGCGCTCTTGCCGCTGCGGGCGCCGCCGAAGATGAGGCTGCGATGCCGGGATGAGATTGGGGAAGTCATGCTTGTGATGCTCCTTGCGCGGGCCAGCGGTCTTCAAAGACCAGGTCTTGCAAACGTTGGCGGGGCGCCCATTGCTCCTGCTCCAGCATGGGCTTGTCATAGAAAGCGGGCACGTGGCCCAGGCACAGTACGGCCACCGGTTCGGCGCCCTGCGGCAAGTGCAGCAATGGGGCCAGCGCGGCCGGGTCGAAGAGCGACACCCAGCCCATCCCCAGCCCTTCGGCACGGGCGGCCAGCCACATGTTCTGCAACGCGCAGGACAACGAGGCCAGGTCCATCTGCGGCAAGGTGCGGCGGCCGAAGACGTGGGCCTCGCGCCGGTCCATCAGGGCGGCCACCAGCAGCTCGCCACACTCGCGAATGCCTTCCACCTTCAGGCGCATGAATTCGTCCTCGCGCTGATCCAGTGCGCGAGCGGTGGCGATGCGCTCCTGTTCCACCAGGGCATGGATCTGCTGGCGCAAGGCATCGCTGCGGATGCGAATGAACCGCCACGGCTGCATGAAGCCCACGCTGGGGCCTTGATGGGCCGCCTGCAGCAGGCGTTCCAGCAGTGCTGGCGCGACCGGGTCGGGCAGGAAATGGCGCATGTCGCGCCGCTCGCCAATGACCCGGTAGACCGCGTCGACCTGCTCCTGCGGATAACGATGAGGGGAAGAAGTACTCATGCCCTTGCCCCTCCGAAGAGCGCCGCCACCGTGCGCGGCGCCGAGCGGAAATACGCGTGCAGGTAACTGGCCGTGACCTGGCCACGGCGATAGACCACCTCCCCTTCGGACGAATCGAACAGACGCTCGCCACGCGCGATGAACTCCGCCCCGACCACCGCACGCGAATAGTGGAAGGTGTGGCAGCGCAGATGCTCGCCGACTGCGCCGGGCAGGTTCAGTTTCAGCGTCTGGTAACCCAGTCCCTGCAGGCGCGGCTGCACCGTGGCCTGGCCGGGCAGGATGCCGCACAGCTGGCCGCTGCTGCCGTCACCGGCAATCACCGTCTCCAGCAGGAACAGCATGCCGCCACATTCGGCATAGAGCGGCTTGCCCGCCTCGGCATGGGCACACAGGCTGGACCGGGTTCGCTGCGCCGCTTGCAGCGCAGGCAGGTGCAACTCGGGATAGCCGCCGGGCAGCCAGACGGCATCGCACTCCGGCAAGGGCTCATCGGCCAGTGGCGAGAAGAAGGCGACGGCAGCCCCCATCTGCGCCAGCAGGTCGAGGTTGGCGGTGTAAATGAAGGAAAACGCCAGGTCCCGCGCCACGGCAATGGTCTTGCCTTCCAACAGGCGCGGGAACGCGCGTTCCGGCGGGGGCGTGCCGAAGTCCACCTGGGCCGGCAAATTGGCCAGTGAAGTCGATGACATTCTCTCGGCCACGGCATCCAGGCGCGCGTCCAGGTCGGCAATCTCGGGCGCGGCCACCAGGCCGAGATGGCGCTCCGGCAAGGCAAATTGCATGTCGCGTTGCAGGCCGGTCAGCAGCGGTACCGAGGGCCGCGCATTCTGCAAGCCCTGGCGCAGCATCTGCGCGTGGCGCGGACTGGCCACGCCATTGGCGAGCACGCCGGCAAATTGCAGCTCGGGACGGTAGGCCAGCATGCCTTGCGCGAGCGCGCCGATGGTCTGCCCCATGCCGCGCGCATTGATGACGGCCACGATGGGAATGCCCAGCAACTGCGCCAGATCGGCGCTGCTGGGTTCCCCATCGAAGAGGCCCATCACGCCTTCGACCAGCAGCACGTCCGATTCGGCGGCCGCCAGCGCCACCTGGCGGCGGCAATGATCCTCGCCGCCCAGCCACAAGTCGAGGTTGACGACCGGCTGGCCGCTGGCCTGCTCCAGCACCATGGGATCGAGGAAATCGGGGCCGGTCTTGAACACGCGCACCCGCTTGCCCTGGCGCCGGTACAGGCGCGCCAGGGCCGCGGTAATGGTGGTCTTGCCGTGGCCGGAAGCAGGTGCCGAGATGAACAGGGCGGGACAGCGGTGATCCTGGGATGACATCAGAACTCCACGCCCTTCTGCGCCTTCACGCCCTGCTCCTTGTAGGGATGTTTCAGGGGCCGCATCTCGCTGACCAGGTCGGCCTGTTCGATCAAGGCTTCCGGCGCATGGCGGCCGGTGACGACGATGTGCAGCATCTCGCGGCGTGCCGCAAAGACCCGCAGCACTTCCTCCAGGTCGAGGTACTGGTATTTCAGGACGATGTTGAGTTCATCGAGGATCACCATGTCGTAGCTCGGATCCTCGATCATGCGCACGGCCTCGGCCCAGCCGCGAGCAGCGGTACGCATGTCGGCGTCACGGTCCTGGGTATCCCAGGTGTAGCCTGCGCCGACGACGTGGAAGTCGCAGTTGGCATGTCCGCCCAGGAAGTCTCGCTCGGCGCTGTAGAGCGCGCCCTTGATGAACTGCACCACCCCCAGCTTCATGCCGTGGCCGAGGATGCGCATGCCCATGCCAAAGGCGGCACTGGATTTGCCCTTGCCGGTACCGGTGTTGACGATCAAGAGTCCCTTTTCTTTCTGGGCGGCGGCCTTCTTCTTCTCGAAGCCCTCCTTGTGACGCTGGGTCATGCGCTTGTGCGATTCGGGATCGGTTTTCATGGTGAGGTAGTTTCCTGATACTGCAAAAAAATCAAATCCAGTCGGTGCCGGTCAACGACGACAGCAACTGCGCCACACGCGCACGACTGGGGTGGTAGCCGATGAAGACCAGTTCCGACCGTCCTGCGCTCGTGCCGCCCTGCGCACCGGCCACGACGGCACGCGCACGCACGGCTTGCAGCAATTGCGTGCTGCCCTCGCCGGTGGCGATGAAACCCTTGGTCCGCAGGATCGGCTGGTCCAGCGCCACGGCCACGACGGCACGGCGCAGGGCCTCGGGCTCTTGCGCTGTCTGGCTGCGCAGCGTGAAGGATTGCCAGCCGGGGTCCTGCTCGTGGAAATGCTTGTGGGTGGACAAGCCATGGCTGTGCGCCCCCAGCCCGGAGTGCGCATGCCCATTGAAGCGCCACTGGTCCGCTGCCACGGTGGCGCGTTCGCCGGGCATGGCCACCGGCGTGTAATGGTGATGCACGGTGCTGCCCGCCTGGTGCAGGCGCAGGCCCAGTGCGAGGCGGATGTCCAGCCTCGCCCCATAGGCCAGCTCCAGGAAGCGCACATTGGGGGCCAGCGCGCGCACGGTTTCTTCGGCCTGCAGCAGCGGCGCTTCTTCCATGCCATCGATCTTGTTCAACACCACCACGTCGGCGCACTCGAGCTGCTGGCGGAACAGCTGTGCCGTCGCGTCGCGCACGGCGTCCCCGCTGGCGAAGGCTTCCTCCAGCAGCAGCGGCGTATCGACCACGGCCAGCGTGGCGTCCAATACGAAATGCGGGGCCAGTTCCGGCGATTGCAGTACTTCCATGACGGCGCTGGGCAAGGCCAGGCCTGAGGTCTCGATGAGCACGTGATCGATCTGCGCCCGCCGCGCGGCCAGGGCCAGCATGGCCGGCACGAAATGTTCATCGTCACCGTAGGCGATGAGGCCATGGGCGAAATCCTGGATCTGCACGTGACCCTGCGCATCCCCTTCGGCACGCAGCAGGTCGCCATCGATGGCGACCTCGCCGAATTCATTGATGAGCAAGGCCAGGCGGCGCGACTGGCGACGCTGGACCAGGCCGCGCAGCAAGGTCGTCTTGCCGGCACCGAGGAAACCGGTCACCACCGTGACCGGTATCGGCGGCAAGGGCGGCGGCAGGGAGGGTGCGACGCTGGCCATGCTCAGCCCCCGGCCAGTGCCGCCAGTTGCGCCTGCAGGGCCGGCACGTCATGGGCCACCTGCGGATAGGCCAGTACTGGCCGGCGCACCGTCAACAGCGGGATGCCCAGGGCGCGCGCCGCCTCTACCTTGGCCCGATAGCCACCAGCCTCGCCCGAATCCTTGGTGACCACGCAGTCGATGCCCCAATCCCGCCACAGCGCTTCGTTGAAGGCCTGAGAGAACGGTCCCTGCATGGCGCACAGATGCGCGCGCGGCAAGCCCAGCTCCAGTGCGCGCTGGATGAAATCCGGATCGGCGGTGACGCGTGCGAACCATTGCCTGCCCCCTGCACCGGGTGCCTGCAGGAAGCTGCCCAGGTCCTTGGAGCCGGTGGCCAGGAAGATGCGGCGGCCCATGGCGATGGCGCGCGTGGCGGCGTCTTCCATGTCGGCGCAGGCGTGCGGATCATCGGCAGCCAGGTCGCTCGGACGTTCGTAGCGCAGATACGGAATCGCCAACTCTTTGGCCAGCATCATGAGCTGCTGCGACATCTGCACCGCAAACGGATGCGTTGCATCCACCAGCATGCGCGCCTGGCTCTCGCGCAGGGCCTGGCGACGCGCTTCCGCGCCTTGTCGGCCGGACCAGACGTGGGCACCCGGGCAATCCTGGCTGGCCAGTTCGCCGCCATAGGCGGTCGCCGTGGAGATCACCACCTGCTCACCTTGCGTGGCCAGCTCACGTGCCACCCGATTGCCATCGCTGGTGCCGGCAAAGACCCACACTGCCTGTCGCGGCAGTTGCACCGCTTCGGCGGCTTGCGATTCCTCGCTCCAGTCGTTGTAGCCGCGCGGCGTAAAGATCCAGTCGCGCTTGCGCTGGGTAAAGCGGTTGCCGATGACGATCGAGGTCAGCATGTCGAACTGCAGGCCCGGCAATTCATCCAGGCGATGAATGGAGACCTGCTGGCCCGGCCGATAGGCGTTGCGCACCACGCCGCACAGGGTGTGCGGGGCCTTGTGTTGCAGCATCAGCTGCAGGATGCGATAGACGCCCTCCTGCCGTCCGGCGCTCTGCACGTTGTAGAGCACGCAGGCCAGGTCGGCCTGGGCGATGTGGCTGGCGCGCTGCTCGATCCATGACCACGGGCACAGCAGGTTCGACAGCGACAGCGTGGCGAAGTCATGCGACAGCGGCGACCCCAACAGTGAAGCGCAGGCATTGGCCGAGGTCACGCCGGGAATGACGTTGACCTCATAGGTATCGTCCTCGCACATGTCGTCGAAGGCCAGCGCGGCCATGGCGTAGATGCCGATGTCGCCGCTGGAGATGAGCGCCACGCGCCGTCCGGCACGGGCCTGCTCGATGGCCAGCAAGGCGCGCTCGCGTTCTTGCGTCAGCGGCGGCGTGTGGATTTCCTTGCCCTCGATGTGCGAGGCGATCCAGCGCAGGTACAACTCGTAGGCGACGATGACCTCGCTGTCGCGCAAGGCCTCGATGGCGCGCGGGATGATCATTTCTTCGAAACCGGGTCCGACCGAGACCAGGTTCAATACGCCTTTTTTCTTGACGGCTTCCATCTGCATACTTTCCATGTTTTACTGCTTGTCTTTGAATATCCGCCAGGCATCGGCATCGTCCACCACGGCCACGGTCACCCCATCCAGTGCCGTCTTGCCCAGCAACAGCCGGCCACGCGGACTGGCGATCAAGGCCGCCGGTTCGCAGACGCCATCCACGCCGACATTCTGGCGCACCCACGCCGAGGGCTTGCCGACCCAGGCACGCTGGGCGATCTGCTCGCGGGCAATCACGCGCAGCGGCAGATCGTGGGTGGCGCAAAACGCCAGCAGGCCCGGCTCTTGCGCCTTGATGTCGATGGTGGCTACTTCCCGCACCTTTGCCAGTGACGTGCCGGGGCACAGGTCCAGCGCCTGTGTCACCGCATGGGAGATCTGCTGCGCCGAGGCCAGCTTGCGGCATCCGATGCCCAGCACCAGCGGCTTGACCGTTTCAGTGGCAGTCGTCACCACCGGCTGCGCCCCGCTCACCTGGGCCACGCGATAGGCCAGGCCGTTGGCCCCGCCCTCATGACCGGCCAGCAAGGCGATGGCAAAGCGCGCCGCCTCATCGACCACCACCAGCGCCGGATCGCTGTGCTTGTCCTGCGGCAGGCCGTCCAGGAAGCGCACGGCGATGCCGCTGGCGCCGATCATGATCCATTGACGATGACGGCGATAGGCCAGCGCAAACTGCTGGCGCTGCGACAACCCGCCCTCGGCCTGCAGCCACGGCTGATACAGCTCGCCGCCCAACTGGTCCTGCAGGTGCAGGGCCAGCGCCGCCGCCTCGACGCGCACCGGCCACAGGCCAAGTTCAGCCGGGGCGACGGGCGGGTTCATGCGGCGTCCTTGTTCTTCTTGACCACGCGGAAGAGGTGCGTGAAGTCCTTGGAATAAAGACTGGACTCGGCGACCTGCTCCTTGTCCAGGGCGGCACCGACCAGCATCATGGTGGTCAGGTTCCACTCACCACGCTTGTTCTCTTCCAGCACCTTGTCGAGCGAGCCCTGGTAAATGCGCTGCTCCGGCCATGTCGCACGATAGACCAGGGTCACGGGCGTGTCCGACGGATAGTGCAGCAGCAGGTCGTTGACGATCTTCTTCAAGTGCGGGCCGGAGAGGAAGATGCACATGGTGGCGCGATGCGCCGCCAGCGAGGCGATCGATTCCGATTCCGGCACCGCCGACGCTCGTCCCGACACCCGCGTCAGGATCACGCTCTGCGACACTTCGGGCTTGGTCAGTTCGGCCGAGACTGCCGCTGCCGCGGCGGTGAAGGAGGATACGCCCGGCACCACTTCATAGGCAATGCCCAGTGCATCGAGCCGGCGCATCTGTTCGGCCGTCGCACCGTAGATGGCCGGGTCGCCCGAATGCAGGCGCACCACGTCGATGCCCGCTTCGTGCGCACGCACGTAGCAAGCTTGCTGCTGCTCCAGATCGAGCGCCGCCGTATCGATGATCTCGGCCTCGGGGTGGCAATGTTCCAGCAAGGCGGTCGGCACCAGCGAGCCGGCATACAGCACCATGCGCACCTGGCCCAGCAGGCGCGCACCGCGCAGGGTGATGAGGTCGGCCGCACCGGGGCCGGCACCGACGAAATAAACTTTCATGCATTTCCTTTCGAATTCTCGTGGGGCGCGCGATGGCGCTGTGCCTGGGCCGTCTTGCGGATCAGCAGCACGGCCAGGTAGCCACTGGCTTCTGCCGCATCCAATGCGGTCAGGTCACTGGCCAGCACTTCGCCTTCCAGCCCGATGCGGCGCGCAAAGCCGCAGTGCTGCGCAATGCCCATCTCCCGCAGCAAGGCCAGCACCCAGGGCAGGCGTGCGCCGACCTTCATCAATACGACGATGTCATGCCCTTCGATCTCGGCGCGCAGCGTGGCGGCGTCTTCGGGACAGGGCAGGATCAGCGTGCGCTCCTTGCCCACGCCCAGCGGCCACTCCAGGGCGGCGGCCGCAGCGGCATAGCTGGTGATGCCGGGCAGCGTCACGCAGTCGCACTCGGGATACAGGTCACGCACGGCCGCCAGCACATAGCCGTAGGTCGAATAGGTCAGCGCATCACCGATGGTGAGATACACCACCTGCAGGCCTTCACGCAATTGCGCCGCCAACTGCTGGCCCAGTTGCGCGTAATGTTCCTGCAGGACCTGGCGGTCCGGGTCCATGTTGAACTCGATCTCGCACAGGCGGCTGCGATCGAACTCCACGCCCTCCAGGCATTGCAGGGCCACCGACAGCTCGGCGCCGCGCGCACGCGGAATGTAGATCACATCGGCCGAGCGCAGCGCAGCCAGCGCCACCAGCGGCAGGTAGCCGGCCGGACCGGGGCCTACGCCGATGCCCGTGAGACGTCCGCTCATGCACCCTCTCCCAGCTGCTGTCCGTCCAGGTCGAACAAGCGTACTGCAATGCGTTGGACCGCCGGCACGCGCGCATGGGTGAGCGCCGCAATGCGGGCTTCGATCTCGCACCAGAGGCGGCGCGACAACGCGGCATCCTGCTGGCGCACCAGTTCTATGATTGCTTCCACCGTATTGGCTTCCTTCATCTGCTGCAGCAGGGCGGCGTCAAACAAGACGCCCTGCCCGGCCGCGTTCATCTCTTCGGCCACGCGGGCCACGCCCTGCATGGCCATGTTGCTCTTGCTGGAGTGCGTATCCCACACCCCATCCAGCACCTTGGCCAGTTTGCCCGGATGCCCCGCCAGCCACAGCAGCGGCAGCGTGCGGGCTTCCTCGGCCAGTGCCTGTTGCGTGAAGTCCAGCGCATCCCCGAGGAAATTGGCGATCTGCACGCTGCGCTTGTCGGGCAGGCCCAGCGTCTGTGCCACGAACACGCGGCCGATCTTGCCCGGCAGGTAGGCCACCGCATCGCCCGGCGCACAGGCCGCCAGGGCCACGCGGATGTAGACCTCGATGGAGGCGATCCAGGACGCCATCGACATCGGCTCCACAATGCCCGAGGTCCCCAGGATGGAAATGCCGCCGACGATGCCCAGCTTGGGGTTGAAGGTCTTGGGCGCGATGGCGAGGCCTTCACGACAACCGATGGTGAGGTCGAATCCACCAGCGCTTGCCTCCGGCTGCACCTCCGCCAGCACCTCGGCCACGGCCGCCCGCATCATGGCGCGCGGCACCGGGTTGATGGCCGGCTCGCCAACCGCTACGCGCAGGCCCGGCATGGTCGCCGTGCCTACCCCCTCCCCGGCGAAGAAGCGGATCTCGCCCGTGCCATTGCGCCGGACCTGGGCGAAGATCGTGGCGCCATGCGTGTTGTCGGGATCATCGCCGCCGTCCTTGAGCACTTCCGCCTGCGCGGTATCGTCATCGATCATGCTCACGGACCGGATCGGCACGCACAGATAATGCAGGCCATCCGGCAGGCTCACTTCGGTCTGCTGCACCGTCACGCCGGCCAGCAAACGATACAAGGCCGCACGCACCGCAGCCGTGGCGCAGCTGCCGGTACTGCGTCCGCGCCGCAGGCCATTGGGCGCGAGCACGGACAGGTCGTACTCGGCACGCCGCAGCTCGCCGCCGGTCTCCATCACTGCACGCCTTCGCTCTGCGCTTCCTGCGCGACCAGCCAGGCGATGGCATCGATCATCAGTGCATTGACCACGCTGGCCGCCCAAGGCGACCCGCCGCGCGTGCCGCTGTTGGTGATGCGCGGCACCTGCAGGCAGCGGCGCAGTTCGTCCTTGCTCTCGCGCGTACCGACAAAACCGACCGGCAAGCCGATCACCAGCTGCGGCCGCCAGCCATGTTCGCGGATCAGGCGTACCGCCTCGGTGATGGCCGTTGGCGCATCACCGATGGCCAGCACCATGTCATTGCCGAACTTCTGCCAGGCGCGGCGGATACCGGCGGCCGAACGCGTCATGCCCAGGTTCTGCGCCATCAGGTGCGATTCGGGATCGTGCACGCCGCACCAGGTCTCCACACCCAGCTGTTCCAGAACCGCGCGCTTGAGGCCGGTCTGTACCATGGTCACATCCGTGACTACCCGCTTGGTACGCAGCAAGGCCTTCATGCCGGCCTGCACGGCACCGGCAGAAAAATAGATTTCATCGGCCACGGCGAAGTCGCCGCTGGTATGGACCAGGCGCTGCAGGACCGTCAGGTGTTCGGGCGGGAAGCTGCTCCAGTCGCGTCCGGCCTGGATGATCTCCATGCTTTCGGCTTCGATGGGATGGGGCACGTAAGGCGCCGTGCCTGCCGTGGCCGGCTGCTCGCGCGCGGAAAGATCGCGCACCTGCAGGTGGTGCGCACGCTGCGGCTCGCCGACCTGCTGTTCGAAACCGACGATCTGCACGCGGTACTTGCAAAGCGTGCAGTTCATGGCGGCACGGCCTTCAGCGGCATCGCGGGCGCGCTCCAGCATCACGTCGGCCACGTGCGCATGCACGCCCAGATAGGCGGCTTTCAGCACTTCCACGCCCGGCTCGCGCTGGGCCAGTTCATCGGCAGCGGCGTAGATGCGCTTGACCAGCACGCCATCGAAGAGGAAGAACGGCAACACCACCAGGCGCTGCCAGCCTTCGCCTGCGGCCTGGGACAAGCCGTCCCGCACCAGCGGCGTGGCCGTGCCCGAGAAGCACACCTTGACGCCGCCAAAGCCCATGCCCTCCTGCACCATGCGTGCCAGCTTGGCGATCTCGCCATTGGCGTCCGGGTCGGTGGTGCCACGGCCGACCAGCACCAGGCAGGCATCCTGGCGATGGATGATTTCTTCGGAGCCCGCCTCGGCTTCCACCACGCGCTGCTGCACCAGTTGCAGCAGCAGCGGGTGCAGGTCCATGGGCGCGCCGAAATGGAAATCGACCTGCGGATAATCGCGGGCCAGTGCCAGCAGTTCGGCCGGCATGTCGTTCTTGGCGTGGCGCGCGCCCAGCAGCACTCCGGGCACGACCGCCACTTCGGTGGCGCCATCGGCCACGCAGGCAGCGGCCGCTTCCGAAATCGTGGGCGCCGCGAATTCCAGGTAGCCATGGCGCACGATGCGGCCTTGCGCGCGTTCCCGCACCAGCGCGACCAGTGCCTCGAATTCTCGCAGGGCATCGGGATCGCGGCTGCCATGGCCGGCGATCACGACGGCCGATTGGCGCGCGGCGCTCATGCCGGGGCTCCCGCTGCCAGCTTCTCCGGCGGCGGTTCGATCTGGCTGTCCATGGGCGTCAAGGTGCGGATGAGCATGATGCTCATGTCGCTGAATTCCTTGTCGGCACAATCGGAGAGCTTGCCGTGCCACTCGGCATCGCCCCGGGTCAGGTTTTCCCAGACTTCGGTGGGGTGGTCCGGATTGACGCCCTGCTGCAGCAGGTAAGTCGCAATGTGGCGCGGCATGAAGGAGCGCGCCGCATCCCACGGACAAGGGATGACGATGGCATTGCGCCCATCGTTCAATACGTTCACCAGGTGGCGCTTGAAGGGCTCCAGGTCGCCGCGCCGGTGGAAGGTGATGAAGGTAGTTTCATCAAAGCACACGCGCGCCTTGGACGCGAGGATCTGCGCCGAGGAAATGCCCGGCAGGGTTTCCACGCGATGGCCGCAGGCGCGCTCCACGCGCTCCAGGTACTGGAAACCACTGAAGTGGATATCGCCCATGAACACCACCACGCAGCGCTTGCCTGCGTGATGCAGGGCCGCGACTTCGTCGAGCTTGGCGACCTGGTCGCGGTAACCCATCAGCACGACCTGGGCGCTGGCGGGGATGAGGTCCTTGACCACATCGACCACAGCGTTGAAGCCGGCCACGACGTCGGCATTGCGGATCAAGTCCGCGCCGCGCAGGGTCAGGTAGGAATGGTCGCCGGGTCCGGCACCGATGCAGATGATCATGTGTGTTCCTTGTTCAGCGCGCGCCCAGTTGCGCACGCACGGTCAACGCCAGGGCGTCGCCGGTCAGTTGTTCGAGGGTCAGGCAAGGCGCACCCAGCGCCTCGGCCAATTGGGCTGCACGGCCCAGGCGCAGGTAGCCGGCTTCGGTGTCAAGCACCAGCGCCGGCACACCCTGTGCGGCCAGCGTCTGTGCGGCTTGCAGGGTTTCGCTCCAGGGGTCGCCGCTGCTGCCGGGCAGGCTGACGTTGGCCTTGCCGTCGGAGAGGATCACCAGCAGCGGCGGTGCTTGCTGCGCAGTGTGTTGCGCCGCCTGTTGCAGCACTTGCGCTGCCAGTTGCAGGGCATGCGGCAACGGCGTGCGGCCGCCGGTCGGCAGTTCGCGCAAGCCCTGCTCGGCCAGGTCGGCACTGCGCGTGGGAGCCAGCAGCAATTGCGCCTGCTCGCCACGGAAGGCGATCACGGCCAGTTGATCACGGCGCTGATAAGCATCGGTCAGCAGCGCGAGCACCGCCCCCTTGACCGCTTCCATGCGCCGTTGCGCGGCCATGGAGCCGGAGGCATCGACCACGAAGACGATCAGGTTGGCACCGCGCCCGCTGCGGACCTGGCGGTGCAGGTCATCGCGCGTAACCGTCAGTGGCCCGCCAGCCTCACCCGCCAGCGCGCCGCGCACGGCGGCACTGCGCAGGGTGGCACCGATGGCCAAGCGGTCGGGATTCACGTCGGGGACGGCTCGCACGGCGCTGCCCCGGTTGGCATCAGCGACTGCACTGCGGCGGCCGCTGGCGGTATGGGGCGCAGACTGCGGCGTGGCGGCCACGCTGATCGCGCGGGCCGTACCTGCTGCCGCAACGGCGAAGGTCTGTTGCCCGCCCTCACCTTCCTGTTCGTGCTCCTGCTCTTGCTCCTGCTGAGGCTCATCTGAAGATGGCGACCCTGTGGCTTGCTCACCCGGGGCGTCGTCGTGCGCGTCTTGCGGCTGCGGCGGCTCTGGCTGGCGCGCCTGGTCAACCAGGTCGTCCAGCTTGTCCTCATCCATGCCGGTCTGCTCGAAGGGCTTGCGGCGGCGGCGATGCGGCAGCACCAGCAAGGCCGCTTCGCGCACATCATCCGGCGTGACCTGCGTGCGCGCCTGCAAGGCGGCGATGGCGCGCGCGGTCTTGTGCATGACGATGTCGGCACGCAGGCTGGCCACCTCGAATTCGCAGCAGAGATGGCTGATCAGCTCCAGCATGGCATCGTCCAGCACCACCTCCGGCAGCAGGCGCTGGGCCTCGGCCACCTGCGCGCGCAAGTCATCCTGTTGCGGCTGCCAGCGCTGCCCGAAGGCGGCAGGATCGGTCTCGAAGGCGATACGGCGACGGACCACCTCGGCGCGCACGGTCTTGTCGGTGGGTGCGCTCACCTCCACCATGAGACCGAAGCGGTCCAGCAATTGCGGCCGCAGATCGCCCTCTTCCAGGTTCATGGTGCCGATCAGCGTGAAGCGCGCGGGATGGCTGATGGAGATGCCCTCGCGCTGGACCGAGTTCACGCCCATGGCGGCCACGTCCAGCAGCACATCGACCAGGTGATCGGCCAACAGGTTGACTTCATCGATGTAGAGGATGCCGCGATGCGCCGCCGCCAGCAGGCCCGGCTGGAATGCGCGCTGGCCACCTTGCAGCGCCTGCTGCAGGTCGAGCGAACCGAGTACGCGGTCTTCGGTGGCGCCCAGTGGCAAGGTCACGAAGGGGACGGTGTCCTGGCGCTGTACCGGGTCTGTATTGCAAACTGTACAGGCACTGGCTGGCTGGCCCGGCGCGCAATGGAAAGCGCAGCCCTCGTTCAGGGTAATCGGTGGCAGTACCTGGGTCAGGCCACGGGCGGCGGTACTCTTGGCCGTGCCCTTGTCGCCACGCACCAGCACGCCGCCGATGCCGGGATCGACTGCACACAGCAGCAGCGCCTGCTTCAGCAGCGGCTGGCCGACGATGGCCGCGAAGGGATAGGCATGGAGCGCCGTCATTGCATGTCCTTGGTATGTTCACTGCCGCGCACGGTTTCACCGCGCGCTTCCAGCAGGGCTTCACTGTGCAGGTACAGTGAGCGCAACTGTTCGATGGTCTGTACTGCAGGTGTCTGCCACATGCCCCGGCTGGCGGCTTCCAGCAGGCGCTCGGCGATGGCGTTCTGGGCCCAGGGGTTGGCCTGTTCCAGGAACTCGCGCATGGCCGGATCGAAACCGTAGGTTTCGGCCAATTGCTGGTACATCCAGTCTTCCATCACTTGCGCGGTGGCATCGTAGCCGAACAGGTAATCGACGGTGGCCGTCAGTTCCAATCCGCCCTTGTAGCCGTGGCGGCGGATGCTGGCCAGCCACTTGGGATTGACCACGCGGGCGCGGAAGACGCGCAGGGTTTCTTCCTTCAGGTCGCGCACGGCGGCGCGCTGCGGGTCGTGGCTGTCGCCGAAATAATGGCGCGGCTGCTGGCCCGACAAGGCGCGAATGGTGGCGATCATGCCGCCGTGATACTGCAGGTAGTCATCGCTGTCGAAGATGTCGTGTTCGCGGTTGTCCTGGTTGTGCAAGGCCACCTGCACGCCAGAGAGACGCTGGCGGAAGGCCTCGCGCTGGTCCGCACCCTGCACCTTGCGGCCGTAGGCATAGCCGCCCCAGTTGATGTAGGCCTCGGCGAAGTCGGCTTGGTCCTGCCAGTTCTTTTCCTGGATCAGGGGCAGGATGCCTGCGCCATAGCTGCCCGGCTTGGCGCCGAAGACGCGATAAGACGCCTGTGCAGCCGCCTCGGCCTGGCCCAGTCCGCCCTGCATGGCCTCCTGCAGATCGCGCAGGTAGTGCTTGCGTACGAAGTTCAGGTGTTCGGGCTCATCCGCGGCGATGGCAAGCTGGACGGCATCGTCGATGAGTTCGATCAACTGCGGGAAGGCATCGCGGAAGAAGCCGCTGATGCGCGTGGTCACGTCAATGCGCGGACGCTGCAGCTGATCCAGCGGGATCAGCTCGACCCCGGCCACCTGCCGGTTGCCCTCGCGCCAGACCGGCTGCGCGCCCATCAATGACAGGATCTGCGCCACATCGTCGCCATGGGTACGCATGGCGCTGGTGCCCCAGATGCTGATGGCCACGCTCTCGGGATAGTCACCGCTCTCGCGGTGATGGCGCTCCAGCACTTCGCGCGCCAGTTGCTGGCCCACGCGCCAGGCCGATTGCGAGGGCACGCTGCGCGGATCGACCGAGTAGAAATTGCGTCCCGTCGGCAGGATATGGGCCATGCCGCGTGTGGGCGATCCGCTGGGTCCGGCCGGAATGTAGCCACCGCGCAGGCCGTTGAGCAGGTTGCTGATTTCCTCCTCGGTACGCTGCAGGCGCGGCACCAGCTGCTCGCAGGCGAAGGCCAGGATGCGGCGCACGGCGCTGGTGTCGGTGGCCTTGATGGAAGCGGCCGGTACTGCGCGCTTGAGCGGTGCGGCCGGTCGCGCCATGGCGCGCATGCCACCCAGAACGCTGCCTGCGCTTTTCTGCTGCGTGGGTTGCAGGCGCGGCTTTTCTTCGTTGGGAGCATTGAACAGCGGGGCGAACAAGGTCTGGATGACGCCCTCGATGGCCTGCACCGCAAAGCCTTGCTGCTGCAGGGCCTGCATCAGCGACAGGCACAGCGCATCGATGGCCTCCAGCGCATCGGCGCGGGTGACGATGGCGCGTCCGGCCGTGCGGGACAGCGCATCGTCGATGTTGAGGCGGCGGCCCTTGTGCTCCAGCAGCATGTCCAGCGACAGGCCGAAGAGCCGCGCCACTTCCTCCTGCAGGCCCGGCAGGTCCTGGTTGGGCAGGCGCGTGAGGGCTACCAGCATGTCCGGCAGCTGCTGCGTATCGGGCATGCGGCCGAGGATGTGCAGGCCGTCACGGATCTGGGCTGCGCCCAGTTCGCACAGGTAGCCGTCGAGATCCTCGATCAGGTGGGCCACACCGGCACCATCCAGTTCGCTCAGGGCGTGCGGCAGCGCGCCGTCGTCGTGCGCGTGGTCATGGTCGTGACCGTGATGGTGATGATGGTCATCGTGATGATGATGGCCGTGATGATGGTGATGCGCGTGGTCGTGACCGTGACCGTGCCCATGGTCATGATCGTGGTCATGATGCAGCAGCTTGTATTGCAGGTCCGTATCCAGATTGGTCTGCCGCACCAGCTCCCAGATCTGCTGCTGCAACAGCGGCAGCTTGGCGGGATCGAGCACCTCGACCTGGTAATACTCGTCCACCAGCTGCGTCAGCTGCGCCAGCGCGCCGTAGCTGTCGGCGGTCGTCATGGGCGGTGTCAGGTGGTCCACCACCACGGCATGGGCGCGGCGCTTGGCCTGCGAACCTTCGCCGGGATCGTTGATGATGAAGGGATAGAACAGCGGCACGTCGCCCAGCAAGGCATCCGGGAAGCATTCTTCAGACAGGCCCACGCCCTTGCCCGGCAGCCACTCCAGGGTGCCGTGCTTGCCGACGTGGACGATGGCATCCGCGCCCCATTCTTCATCCAGCCAGCGGTACAGCGCGTAGTAGTGATGCGTGGGCGGCAGGTCGGGCTGGTGGTAGATGGCGTCCGGGTCCATGCCGTAGCCGCGCGGCGGTTGCAGCGCCACGAAGGCGTTGCCCAGGTCGAGGCCGGCGATGACCAGGTGCTGGTCGTGCACGTAAGCCTCACCAGGTGCGGCGCCCCACTGGCGCTGCATCCTGGCCTGCAAGGCAACCGGCAAGGCGTCGAACCATTGCGCATAGCGCGCCGCCGGGATGCGTGCGGCAGCACGGCGCAGCTGGTCTTCGGTGAGCAGGATGTCGTCGTAGGAGCAACGATCCACCAGCTCGTGGATCAGCGCCGTGCCGGTGTCGGGCAGGTCGCCGATGCCGTAGCCATCGGCCGCCAGCGCGCGCAGCACGGCCATGAGCGACTCGGGCGCATCCAGTCCCACGGCATTGCCGATCTGTGCGGCCTTGCTGCTGGAATTGGTGAAGATGAAGGCGATGCGCTTTTGCGCATTGGGCGTGCAGCGCAGGCGCACCAGGCGCTGCGCCAGCCCGGCGATGCGGCGCACACGGTCCGGCAGGGCCTGGTACTGCACCACGCCGGCTTGGCTGGTGTGCTTGAAGGATAGCGGCACACCGATGACGCGGCCGTCGAATTCGGGCAGGACCACGTTCATGGCCGCATCCAGCGGATTCATGCCGCGCGTGGAATGCTGCCACTGGTCCAGCGTCATGCCGCTGGTGATGGCCTGCAGCACCGGCCTGTCGAGCTGCTCCAGCACCGAGACCGACCAGCCTGCGGGTGTAACGCCGCCAGCCGTGATCTCGCCCATGGCGAAGCTGGTGGTGTTGATGATGAGATCGACCCGGCCCTCGGCGAAATACGCCAGCGCCGGGGGCAAGGCCGCGCCAGTGCTGGCCGACACGCGCAGCGAGGACGTGAAGACCGGCAGCACATCCATGCCGCGCGCCTCCAGTGCCGCTACCAACGCATCGATGAAGGCGGTATTGCCCGAGAGCCAGTGCGCCCGGTAAAAGATGATGCCCACCGCCGGCTTGCCCGCCGGGGCCTGCGCACGCAGGGCCAGCCAGTCGTCGAGGCCGGCATCCTGTTCCAGGTCGGGATGGTAGAGGCCGTGTTCGGGCAAGGCTTGCGCGGGCTCGTAGCCGTAGCCACTGAGCAGCAGGCGGTCGGACAGGCAGCGCAGCAGCTGCGCCAGGTTGACGCTGCCGCCGCCGTTGAAATACGCCAGCGCCTGCTGTTGCACATCCGGTGCGGCAGTGGAAGCCGCGGCCAGTTCGGCATCGGGCTCGCCGGTGCCGGAGAGCACGATCAGGTGCCGCCCTTCGGCGCGCGCGGCCCGCAGCAATTCAGGAAAACCGGCCACTGCCCCCAGCCGTCCGAGTACCCGCAGCACGATCACCTGCGCGCTGGCCAGCTCCGCGCGCAGCAGTGTGGCCAGCGTGCGCAGCGGCTGGCCCTGCTCATCGCTGCCCGATTGCAGGGCTTGCAGGTCGTATCCCGCCACGGTGGGAAAATCCGCCGGCAGCTGCGCGCGTGCCGCGGCCAGCAGCGCCAGGTCGGTCGGGGCGTGCGTCAGCAGGACGATACGGGCCATGGATTCATGCATCGGTGACCTCCGCTTCCGGCAGTACGTCGCCGCTCCCCAGCCGATGGAAGACCAGGTCACTCACTTCGCGCCCGCCTTCCAGGTGCTCCACCACCACGCGCTCGATGGCGGCGGCATCCGCGCAGCGATACCACACGCCCTCGGGATAGACCACCACCACCGGCGCCTGCGCCTTGCAGGCCACCATGCAGTGGGTGCGGGTACGCTTGACGCGCAGCTCGGGACGGGCGTCGATCTGTTCGCCCAGCACGCCGAACATGGCTTCGGCCAGCACGCCGTTTTCGGTACAACGCGGACCCACGCACATGAGCACGTGACGATGATGAGTTCTCATGGCTTTGATGCTTTGCTTTCCCCGGCGCCGCAACGCCGGACAGGGGCCCGCCTGGGCCCGCCAGACCCGCCAATCAGGCGAAACGGCGATAGAAGAAACCGGTCAGCCCGCCCAGGGCCAGCCAGAACACGGCATTGGCTGCTGCGGTGGCGCGGATGAAGGCCTGTGCCAGCTCTTCCGGGGCCACGCTGCCGTGGACTTCCGGCTGGGGCGCGCCGATGAAGTGCGGCGCCACCAGCAGCAGTACGCCCACCAGCTTCCACGGCCAGCCACGGGTGAAGACGAACAAGCCCAGGCTGGCCGCCGTCGCTACCGCCGTCATCACCCACCACAGCTGGCGCGCCTGCAGCGGCGCGGCCAAGGTACCCGGCACTTCCGGCGGCAGGCCCAGCGAGGGCGCGACGAAAAACACACCATAGCCGGCCAGGCCCCACAGCAGGCCGCTGCGCCAGGTGATGCGGCGTCCGCTCAGGGCAAAGGCCGCCACCAGCATCAGGGCGAAACCGACCGCCATGCTCACGTTGGCCAGCACGGTATAGCCGGTGCGCTCGGCGCCGTCAGCCGGCTCCCAGGCATTGGCGTCATGCGCGTGTTCGTGCTCATGCGCGTTGGCGTGGGTGTGCTCGTGTGCAGCCGCCGGTGCACCCGGCTCGTGGGCATGGTCATCGGCTGCCGGGGCCGCAGATTCGCCGGCCTTTTCATATTCCTCGGCCTTGAGGATGATCTTTTCGACCTGGAATTGCTGCACGCCCGACAGCAGCACGCCCGACAAGGCGCCTGCCACCACCACTGCCGACGCCATGCGCCGGAATACGGTCCAGTTCATCGTCCGCTCCTCAGTGGCAGGGGAAACCGGCCGAGTGGCGGCCGTCATGGGCGGCATTGTGCAGCTCCACCTTGGAGGCGAAGCCGGCCCCGTAGATCAGCGCCACGCCCAGCGCGAAGGCCAGCAGCGAGGGCGCAATGCGGTCGCGCCAGACCTGGCTGCCGGTGTGGCTGGAAGAGGAAGAATCAGCGGTGTGACGGGCATTGAGGCCGGAGGGAGTGGACATGCGATTTCCTTGGACGGGTGGATGAAACGAAGGAAACCACACGGCAAGCGCCCAAGCACGATCCCGCCGTCGGCTGACGGCGCCGGTTCACACCAGCGGGAAATGATGGAAGCTTTCCGCATGATCGCCCTCCGCGATGCATTCAAGAACTTGCTTCGGGCCGGTCTCCGGGCTGGCGAGGGGAAGCCTGGGCTTCGGGACAGGCGCCTTCCCATGCGCGGGGCACAGTGGCGTAGTGCGTGTCCTTCCTCGCTTACCGTTGCGGGGGCAGCGCCGGCTTTGGCACGATGCTGTGGCACCGGCCGCACCGGCTTCCCGTTTCAATCCCGGGCGCGGCTGCGCACGGGATACCAGAAGCAATGCTAAGGGGCGAAGTATAAAGGCGGGGGCAGGCTTGGGCAACCTGCATTGTCACGTATGAAAGGCAGTCAGCCGCAAGCGCCCTCAGCGTGGCAACGCGGCCGGCGCCGGCGAAGAGGACGAAGGGGATGGCAAAGCAGGCAGCTGTGGCGAGGCCGGCAAAGTCGCCAGCTTGTAGTAGAGGCTCATTTCCACGCCCATGCGCATGGGAATGCGGGCCACATAGGCCGAGCGTTTCCGATTGCGGCTGCCCTGCCCGTGCATTTCCATCAGGCAGAGGTAGCGCTCGCCCAAGTAGCCCAGCATGGCAAAGGAGGCTTTTTGCGGGCGCTCCAGCCGGGCTGGGGCGTCCGGCGCCAGCCCGATGGCACGGTCGAGGTAGCCGCGGTGCGAGTTCACGAAGAGGTAATCACGGCCGGGCGGCTTGCCGCTGGCATAGCCGATACGCAGCGTGCGGTTGTCGCCATCGGGCAGATACAGCCGGTAAGGTGAAGCGGGGCCGCCTTCCATGACCTCCACCCGCCCCGCCACGGGATCGATGCTGACCGCACTCAGGGGAATCCGGTCGACCGCCAGGCAGCTGTCCAACACCTCTTCCGGCGGCTCGGGTGAACCCGGCAATGCCGCGAAACAGACAAAGAGCAGCACCAGCGGCAGGCAGCGCAATGCGCTTGCTTTCCAGGCAGAGGCAAGGGCAAGGAAGCGAATCATGGAGAGCTCCTTCTACGGACGACGGGTCAGGACGGCGGCGTGGCGACACACTTGTCAGCCATGGTTGCAGAAGGAGCAGGCCGTGAATATCAGAAAACTCTCAATGCACGGCAGGAAGTCAGTCCTGCCCGGCAAGCAGATCCAGCGCGATGAAGTGCCATTGCGCCGATTCGGCGTCGTACAGCGCCAGCTGGTTGATCTGTTGCCCGGGGAGCGCCTTGCCCGGTATGCGCATCAGGGCGCGCTCGGCGTGGCGATGGCGTTCCTGCGGGGACAAGGCGAGCAGGCGGGCATGGGTCTCGCTATGGGCGAAGAGCCCGGCATCCTCCCAGAGCCGGGCATATCCGGCCAGTTCGGCGTGGCTGATGGCCAGCGGGATGGTGTCCGTCATTGCAGACACCTGGGCCACGCTGGCTGACGAAATCCGCACCGGGCCGCCCTGCGCGCGTACCGCCAGGCAGCCGTCCTGCGCGCCCCAGGCCAGGTGCAGGCAGACCGGCAGGCGTCCGTGGTGGCGCCTCAGCAGGTCATCGGGCGTAAAGGCCGAGACCGGGAGAACCTGGTAGCGCTCCGGCGGCAAGTCCTGCCAGAGCGCGTCGATACTGGCTTCCAGGGGAGAAAAATAGAGCACCATGGCATCGGTGCCTGCGGCCTCCCCGCTGGTCACGGGTTCGCACAAGACCTGCTGCGGCCAGGCGCTGCCGGCCCCATGCCGCACCAGCACGAAAAGAGGCAGCGCCGCCTGCACCACAGGACGGCGCGCGGGCGGAAAACCGGAAGGCTGCGGGGGATAGGGGAACACGGCGCCACTCCTTGTTCGACCACAGCGGGATGGAGGCCCGGGCGGGACTGGCTCCATCGACCTACTGCGGCCAAAAAAACCGAATGGTTCCACAAATGCAAGCGGAGTTGAACCGGAAAAGTCTCAATCAGCAGAGGAGATTGGGGCGAGGTTTTCCGGCCGAACCCGCGCTGGAGAAGGCAGGTTTGATGCTGAAATGAAGGAAAAAGCTGGCAGCGCGGCGCTGGGCCACGAGAAATGCGGGCGGTAAGAAAAGGCAGTTTTTCAGAGATGAAGAAAATGGCTACACGCGCAGCATGGGCTGGGCATGTAGCCATCAGGCAAGGCAAGCCTGCGGGGCCGCAACCTGCTTACATCCGCAGCGGCTTGTCCGTCGGCACAGGACTGGCCGGCGGATCCTCCACCGGCACCGGTTCATCTTCGGGCAGCGTTGGCGGCGGCATGTTGGGTTCGTTGACGGGCGGTATTTCCTGCGGGGTATGCAAGGACTGGTTCAAACGGGCCTCCTGCGCGATGGCAATCGGGATCAATGGAAAGCCGCGCGCCTCAGCGCTGGCCGGCCATCGGGTTCTGATGCGGGATGGGATCCTGCGGCGGGGTGGGATCC